>NZ_JBNZGA010000016.1:0-97849 GCF_050573415.1 Paenarthrobacter sp. NEAU-H11
TGACATTGGCACCTGAAGGCCGGAAGCTTTTGCGCGTTGAACAGCGCAACTCGGCTGTCCCGGTGGAGCGGAAGCCGGACTGGATCAAGGCCAAGGTCCAGATGGGCCCGGAGTTCGTCCAGCTCAAGAACCTGGTCAAGAAGGAAGGCCTGCACACGGTGTGCGAGGAGGCCGGCTGCCCCAACATCTTCGAGTGCTGGGAGGACAAGGAAGCCACGTTCCTGATCGGCGGGTCCGAGTGCACCCGGCGGTGTGACTTCTGCCAGATCGATACCGGCAAGCCCTCCCCGGTGGACAGGTTCGAGCCCACCAAGGTGGCCCGCTCCGTCCAGGCCATGCAGCTGCGCTACGCCACCGTCACCGGGGTGGCCCGTGACGACCTCGAGGACGAGGGCGTGTGGCTGTACGCCGAGACGGTCCGCAAGATCCACGAACTGAACCCCGGCACCGGGGTGGAGCTGCTGATCCCGGACTTCTCCGGCAAACCCGAACACATCGAAGCGATCTGCGACTCCAGGCCCGAGGTCTTCGCGCACAACGTGGAGACGGTGCCGAGGATTTTCAAGCGGATCCGGCCCGCGTTCCGCTATGAGCGGTCCCTGGACGTGATCACGCAGGGCCGGAACCTGGGCATGGTGACCAAGTCCAACCTGATCCTGGGCATGGGCGAAACCCGGGAAGAGATCTCCGAGGCGCTGCGGGACCTGCACGAGGCCGGCTGCGACCTGATCACCATCACCCAGTACCTGCGCCCGTCCGAGCGGCACCTGCCGGTGGACCGCTGGGTCAAGCCGCAGGAATTCGTGGACCTCCAGGACGAGGCCAACGAGATCGGCTTCCTGGGCGTCATGTCCGGGCCGCTGGTCCGTTCCTCCTACCGCGCCGGCCGGCTCTGGGCCACCGCGATGCGGAAGAAGGGCCGCGACATCCCCGCCGAACTCGCCCACATCGCCGACGGCATCCAGGACTCCGGCACCACCCGCCAGGAAGCCAGCTCACTGCTCGCCGCCCGTTCCTGAGCTGCGCACCGCCACAAAATCACAGCGCCACCCAAGGGCCGGCACCGGAAGACTCCGGTGCCGGCCCTTGGGCTTTGGTCACGTAGAATTGAGGAACTATGGCGAAATCCCCTGATTCCAGCAACTCCACTCCGTCTGGCTCCAGCGCAGTCAAGCGTGGCCTCTTCTCGCGGAAGCCCAAAGAGGCCAAGGTCAAGAAGCCCAGCCGGCTCAAGCAGATCGGCGAAGTCTTCACCATGACGCGCCGTCATGACCCCATGGTTCCGTGGCTTATGCTGCTGGTCTTCCTTGGCGTTGTGGCTGTCAGCTTCCTGGTCGGCTTCTGGCTGGACAACTGGATCACCGGCCTGATCATCGGCCTCCCGCTGGGCCTGCTCGGTGCCACGTTCATCTTGTCGCGCCGGGCCGAGCGTGCCGCCTTCGCGCAGATCGAGGATCAGCCCGGCGCCTCCGGCGCTGCCCTGGGCACCCTGCGGCGCGGCTGGATCACCGAGGAACAGCCCGTTGCCGTCAACCCCCGCACGCAGGACGCCGTCTTCCGCGCAATTGGCCGTCCCGGCGTCGTGCTCGTCAGCGAAGGCCCCACGCACCGCGTAAAGCCGCTGCTGGAGGCCGAACGCAAGCGCCTCGCGCGCATCCTGCCCAACGTCACCGTGCACGTCATTGAAAGCGGCCGCGGCGAGGGCCAGGTTCCCCTCAGCGAAGTGGCCAAGAAGATGGGCAAGCTCAAGAAGGAACTGACCAAGCTTGAGGTGAATGCCGTGTCGAAGCGGATTGCATCCCTGGGCAACCGCCTCCCGATTCCCAAGGGCATTGACCCCTACAAGGCGCGTCCCAACCGCGGACGCTAGGTTTTGAACCCGCCCCGGTTCCGGCTTAGGCCGGCAGCCGGGGCGTTTTCTTTGCAGCCCCCAAGGCAGGACAGGACAACACCATGACCCTCACCAAAGCAGTGATCCGCGCGTTCCGGATCCTGGCCGTCGCGGAAGCCTTCAGCTGGGCGGCCCTCCTCATCGGCATGTACTTCAAGTGGATCGCCGGCACCACGGAAATTGGCGTCCAGGTGGCGGGCCCCATTCACGGAGCCCTGTTCGTGGGGTATGGCGTCTGCGCCCTGGGACTCTGGCGGCTGCAGCGTTGGCCCTTTGTGGTGGCCCTGTTCGCGGGCCTGTCCGCCGTGTTCCCGTTCGCCACCATCCTGTTCGAACGGTGGGCAGGACAGCGCCGGTACCTCAGCGTTGCCGGGGCACCTTCCGGCGCAGCCACTCTCCGGGAACCAAGTTCGGTCTAGCCTGCCGGGTGCGCTCCGCGCCGCCGGGGCTTCGAGCGCCTAGCGGCGGAGCAGCAGCGTATTCATTGCCTTGTCGTGGAGGCCGCGGTGGTCAGGATCGAAAATCACCGCGGGAATCACCAGGCAAAGCAGCAGGGACCTCACCAGTGCGGCCAGCGGACCCGGCGCACCACCCCCGGCCCTCACCACGTGGATGCCCACCGCACGGTGTCCAATGCTGTAGCCGAGGGTCCCTACCAGCAGGGCCTGTTCTACGGCGAAGATTGCGAGGGTGGCCCAGGCGTCGCCCGCGAAGGCGAAGTTGCTGATCAGCAGCGCAACGGTCCAGTCGATCGTGATCGCGGCGATCCTGCGGCCCGCCCGCGCAATGGAGCCCGGCCCTGACTCCGGCAGTCCCAGCCGCTCCCCCGGATACTTGGATATGCCCGAGGTGTCGGGGCCGGAGAGCCAGGAGCCGATGTCTTTGCGATCTACCACCGTCCAAGTTTAGCGACTTCCTGCCGACCACACTGTGGATGGGGTTAGACCACAGTGTGGACAGAGGATAGCGTTGCCATATCAGGGCATTCTGTAACCTGCCCGAAACAATGCGGACATGGACGGGAAATGCCGCGTCCATAGGCTGTTACCAGTTTCAAGCAATCCGCCGGAAGGCAAGACACAGCAGGTAGTACACGGCAGGCTATTGCGGCAGGGTACTGAAGGCAGGGGAACACCGCGTTGTTTCCCTGCCTTCGGATTGCGCTGGATCAGCTGGCTTGCACGCCAGATATTTACATATGCGTAAGGAGCATAGATGTTCAAGACTGCGGACGAAGTCCTCAAGTTCATCAAGGACGAAGATATTAAGTTCGTCGACATCCGTTTCACCGATCTTCCGGGCGTCCAGCAGCACTTCAACGTCCCCGCGAAGAGTGTTGACGCCGACTTCTTCATCAACGGCCAGCTCTTCGACGGATCCTCCATCCGCGGCTTCCAGGGCATCGCTGAGTCTGACATGCAGCTCATCCCCGACGTCACCACGGCGTTCCTGGACACCTTCCGCATGGAGAAGACCCTCGCGCTGAACTTCTCCATCGTCAACCCGCGCACCGGCGATCCGTACCACCGCGACCCCCGCGGCGTTGCCGAGAAGGCTGAGGCGTACCTGGCATCCACCGGCATCGCGGACACCGCGTTCTTCGCTCCCGAAGCCGAGTTCTTCGTGTTCGACAACGTCCAGTACCAGTCCTCCCCGCAGGGCAGCTTCTACAAGATCGATTCCGAGGAAGCCCACTGGAACACCGGCCGCGAGGAAGAGGGCGGAAACCTCGGCTACAAGACCCCCGTCAAGGGCGGTTACTTCCCGGTCTCCCCCACCGACAAGCAGGCTGACCTCCGCGACGCCATGTGTGTTGCACTGGACGAAGCCGGCCTCGAGGTCGAGCGCAGCCACCACGAAGTTGGCTCCGCCGGCCAGGCTGAGATCAACTACAAGTTCACCACGCTGACCCACGCTGCCGATGACCTGCAGAAGTTCAAGTACGTCATCAAGAACACCGCGGACGCCTGGGGCAAGTCCGTAACCTTCATGCCCAAGCCGGTCTTCGGCGACAACGGATCCGGCATGCACTGCCACCAGTCGCTCTGGAACGGTGGCGAGCCGCTGTTCTACGACGAGAAGGGCTACGCCGGCCTGTCCGACACCGCCCGCTGGTACATCGGCGGCCTGCTCAAGCACGCCTCCGCCGTCCTGGCCTTCACCAACCCGACGGTGAACTCCTACCGCCGCCTGGTCAAGGGCTTCGAAGCTCCGGTCAACATGGTCTACTCGCAGGGCAACCGCTCCGCCGGTATCCGTATCCCCATCACGGGCACCAACCCGAAGGCCAAGCGCATCGAGTTCCGCGCGCCGGACCCCTCCTCCAACCCGTACCTGGCGTTCGCTGCCCAGCTGATGGCCGGCATTGACGGCATCCGCAACCGCATCGAGCCCCCGGCCCCGATCGACAAGGACCTCTACGAGCTCCCCGCCGAAGAGGCCAAGGACATCCCCAAGGCTCCGGGCACGCTTGAAGAAGCACTGGAGGCCCTGCGCGAGGACAACGAGTTCCTGCAGGCCGGCGGTGTCTTCACCCAGGACCTGATCGATACCTGGATCGAGTACAAGTACGAGAACGAGATCCGCCCGCTGTCCCTGCGCCCGAACCCCTACGAGTTCGAGCTCTACTACGGCGTCTAGTCCCGGACCTGGTCTCCAGGACTCCTAAGGCAGCGAAGGCGGCCACCGGTTATCCGGTGGCCGCCTTTTGCGTGCCCGGGAAAGTCGCACCCGGGACGGAAATGGAGGTGGGGGCCCGGTTCCAGACGTGCTGAGACCGGGAACCGGACCCCCTGACGAATGCCCCCCGGGATGAAGACCGTTCCAGCCTTCCCCCCAACAAGGTTGGAGAACACCGCCAATCCACATGATCGGGCAATCGCTTTCTCAGTGCAAACGGCGCCCCCGCGCCGAGACGCTATTGTGGCCGAAAACTTCGGAACATGATGCGTTGGGGTCCTGCCGCCCCTCCGGTGTACTGGCCCCGGTCCTCGAACCCGGCCCGGCGGTAGGCGGACACGCCCGCAGGATTGGCTTCGTTGACTGAAAGGACGACGCCGGCCTCCCGGGTTTGGTGCCGGGCGGTGAGTTTTTCAGCGGCCGCCACAGCGGCGGCTGCGGCGAGGCCGCCGAGCCCGCGGCCTTGTTCCCGCCGGTCGATCAGGAAACCCCTCAGCAGCCACGCAGACGCCTCGTCCGGCCATCCTGCCAGGCGTGCTGCCCCGGCCTGCAGGGTCAGCACGCCGACGGCCCTGCCGGCGCACTCAATGACGTAGGGCCGCCGCGATTCCTCAGCCAGTCCTGCCAGGGCCATCCGGAGCGGGTCACCGACGAACCGCTCCTGCCCGGGGCCCGGCTCCAGGGTTGCCACGGCTCCCAGCTGGACAGCCCGGGCGTCGGCGTCGAGGTCCTGGAGCGGGATGAGCCATACGCTCCGGCCCATGCCGCTCAGGCCTGCGGCCCGGCGGAATTGCCGCCGGCTGCGGACTCGGCCGGCGGACCGGCCGGATCCATCCACATCACTTCCCAGAGGTGGCCGTCCGGATCCTGGAAGCTGTGGTTATACATGAATCCGTAGTCCTGGGGTTTCTCGGACGGTGACCCGCCGGAGGACAGGGCGGTCCTGACGGCCTGGTCCACGGCCTCCCGGCTGTCCACGGAGTAGGCGATGATCGCCTCCGCGGAGCCCTTGCTGTCCGCAACGTCCTTGGAGGTGAAGGTCTTGAAGAAGGACTCCACCAGGAGCATGACGTAGGCGTTCTCGTTGACGATCATGCAGGTGGCATTCTCGTCGGTATAGTCCGGGTTGAAGGAGAAGCCAAGGGCCGCAAAAAAGTCCACCGAGCGTTTCAGGTCTTTGACGGGCAGGTTGAAATAGATTTGGGTTGCCATGGGCTCAAAGTAGCACCGGCCAGGGCGGGTGTCAGCCACTCGCAGCCATCGCCAGGGAGGCGTCCGGCTGCCTGGGGCGGCTACTGTCCGTAAAAAACCCGCTCGAAGACTGCCCGGGCCCGCCTGCTGACCCGCAGGTAGTCCTCTTCAAGGACGGCTGCCTGGCCGGGCTCGTACCCGCACCACCGCGCCACGGCTTCCAGGTCGCGGCGGGAAGAGGGCAGCAGGTCCGAGGCCTTGCCGCTCCAGATCACGTTGGCGGACCGGATGCGGCTGGCCAGGCGCCACGCACGGGCCAGGAGGTCGGCATCCGCCCGGGCCAGCAAGCCCAGCTGGGCGGCGGCTTCCAGCGCCGCAAGCGTCGAGGTTGTCCGCAGTTCGGGGTGCCGGCCGGCGTGCCGAAGCTGGAGTAGCTGCACCAGCCATTCGACGTCGCTCAGCCCGCCTCGGCCCAGTTTCAGGTGCCGTGCGGGATCTGCCCCGCGGGGAAGCCGTTCCGCCTCCACGCGCGCCTTGATCCGCCTGATCTCCCGCACGTCGGTATCCGCAATGCTTTCCGGGTACCTGATGGGGTCAATGAGCTCGATGAAATCCTTGGCAAGATCGTCGTTACCGGCCATGGGGCGTGCCCTCAGGAGCGCTTGGGCTTCCCAGATCAGGGACCATCTCCGGTAGTACTCGGCAAAGGAGTCCAAGGAGCGGACCATGGCCCCGTTCTTTCCCTCCGGCCGCAGGTCCGCGTCCATTTGCAGGACGCGCTCGGCCATGATGGCCGGTTTAAGGGGCTGCGTCAGCAGGGTGGAGACCTTCGCGACGATCCGTGCGGCCTGCTCCTGCGCTTCCTCCTGGCTGAAACCGGGCAGGGCCCTGTGCACATACATAACGTCCGCATCCGAACCGTAGCCGATCTCGCGGCCGCCCTGCCTGCCCATGGCCACCACCAGGACGGCCGTCTTAAGCGGCCCGCCGGCGGAGACGATGCCTTCGGCCACCCGCAGGGCACCCAGGACGGCAGCACGGTCGGTGTCCGCCAGCGCCGTCCCCACCCGGTCCTGGGCCAGCAGCCCGGCTGAATCTGCCACGGCGATCCGGAGGATTTCCCGCCGCCGAATCAGCCGGATCAGCCGCATGGCACTCTCCGGATCCGCATGCCGGGACATCTTGGAGGTGATCTCCTGCCACTGCGCTTCGAAGCTCAAGGGGACCAGGTCCTTGTCGTGGCCCAGCCAGGCCACGGACTCGGGCGAGACCTCCAGGAGATCCGCTATCAGCCTGGAATTCGAGAGCACGTGGCACAGGCGTTCTGCTGCGGCGCTGGAGTCCCGGAGCATTCCCAGGTACCAGTGCGTGGTTCCCAGGGCTTCACTGACGCGCCGGAACGCAAGCAGCCCGGCATCCGGGTCCACGCCCTCGGCCAGCCAGTCCAGCAGGATTGGCAGCAGCTGCCGCTGCAGGGCGGCGCGCCTGCTGACCCCCGCCGTGAGTGCCTCGATGTGGCGCATGGCGCCCTGCGGATCCCGATATCCGAGGGCTGCCAGCCTGCCCTGGGCGGCTTCCGGGGTCAGCTTCGCGTCCTCGCTGCTGAGCTTGGCCGCCGTGTTGAGCAGCGGCCGGTAGAAGATACGCTCGTGCAGTTCCCGTACCGAACGCTTGGTTTTCTGCCACGTGGCCAGCAGTGCGTCAGGATGGGGCCGCTCGTTTGAGAAGGGCCCCAGCACGGCCTTGGCCAGCGACCGGAGGGCCGGTTCAGCCACCGGCATGAGATGGGTCCTGCGCAGCTGGAAAAGCTGGATGCGGTGCTCCAGCAGCCGCAGGTACCTGTAGGCGTTGTCGAACGCAGCAGCGTCGGCGCGCCCGATGTACCCTCCGGCGGACAGCGCGGCGATGGCAGAGGTGGTGTCACGCCGTCGCAGCGTTTCATCTGCCTTTCCATGCACAAGCTGAAGGAGTTGGACGGTGAACTCAACGTCGCGGAGCCCGCCGCGGCCCAGTTTGATCTGCCGCTGCTCCTCCGCGGCCGGAATGTGCTCGGTGACCCGGCGCCGCATCGCCTGGACGGATTCCACGAAACCGTCACGGCTTGCCGAACTCCAGATCAGCGGCGCGACGGCTTCCTCGTAGCGGCGGCCCAGGGCGGCGTCACCGGCAATGGTCCTTGCTTTCAGCAGTGCCTGGAACTCCCAGCTTTCGGCCCAGCGGGCATAGTACGTCTCGTGCGAGGCCAAGGTGCGCACCAGGGGCCCCGACTTACCTTCCGGCCGCAGGTTGGCGTCCACCTCCCACAGGCCCGGTTCGCGCGCCACGGAGGAAATGGCACGGGATATGCCGCTGGCAAGGGCAGAGCCGATGGTGCTCGCCTGCGCGTCCTCGAGGGCGCCGGGGTCCACGACGTAAATGACGTCGACATCGGAAATGTAGTTCAGCTCCCGGGCGCCGCATTTGCCCATGCCGATGACGGCCAGTCCGACGCCGGCGACGGCGTCCGCGCCGTACTGGCCGGCGGCTTCGGCACGCGAGACCGCGAGGGCCGCCTCGATGGCTGCCCCGGCGAGGTCTGCGAGTTCGCCGCCCACGGCCGGCAGGAAGTCCAACGGATCGGCGGCGCACAGGTCCTTGACGGCGAGGTCCACCACCCCCCTGCGGTAGGCCGTGCGCAGGGCGGCATAGGCATCGGCTCCGGTGCTGGTTGCCACCGGGCGCTCGGCACGCGGGTCGGCGCCCACGGACTGCAGGAGGACTTCGCGCAGGGTGGCAGGATCGGACTGCAGCGGCTCGGGGCTCGCCCGGACCCGGAAGGCCTCCAGGTGTTCCGGGTGGCGGATCAGGAACTCCCCCAGCGCCTCGGACGCACCGAGCACCCTGTACATCGGTTCGCTGGTGTCGGGGTCGGCGGCGGCCAGGTCCCGGAGGTCCGGGTGCTTTTCGATCAGGCGGACCAGGGACTGGAGGGCAGTGTCCGGGCTGGCTGCCATGTGCAGGCCCGCGAACAGCCTGTCCTGGTCCAGTCCTTCCAGCTCCGGGGCAGCCAGGAACCGCTCACCCTTTTCAAGGTCGCTGAAACCGGCCGCAATGAGGCGGCGTGCCAGGCTCACGCCCGCCGCCTAGAGGATGCCGAGGTTGCGCTGCAGCTCGTAGGGCGTCACCTGCAGGCGGTAGTCCTGCCACTCTGCGCGCTTGTTGCGCAGGAAGTGCTCAAAAACCTGCTCTCCCAGGATCTGCGGCATCAGTTCGGACTCTTCCATGGTCCGGATGGCGTCATGGAGGCTGGCGGGAAGCGGATCGTGGCCCATGGCGCGGCGTTCCGCCGAGCTGAGCGACCAGACGTCGTCCTCGGCGGCGGCGGGAAGGTCGTAGCCTTCCTCGATGCCCTTCAGGCCGGCGCCCAGCAGGACGGCGTAGGCCAGGTAGGGATTGGCCGCGGAATCGATGCCGCGGTACTCGATCCGGGCGGACTGGCCCTTGCCCGGCTTGTACAGCGGAACCCGGACCAGCGCCGAGCGGTTGTTGTGCCCCCAGCTCAAGTAGCTGGGAGCTTCCCCGCCGCCCCAGAGCCGCTTGTAGGAGTTGACGAACTGGTTGGTCACCGCAGTGAATTCGGGGGCGTGCTTGAGGATGCCTGCGATGAACTGGCGGGCGGTCTTGGACAGCTGGAACTCCGCGCCGGCCTCATAGAAGGCGTTGGTGTCCCCCTCGAACAGGGAGAAGTGTGTGTGCATGCCGGATCCGGGATGGGCGGTGAACGGCTTGGGCATGAAGGTGGCGTAGGTGCCCTGCTGGAGTGCCACTTCCTTGATCACGGTGCGGAACGTCATGATGTTGTCCGCCGTCTGAAGTGCATCCGCATAGCGGAGGTCGATTTCGTTCTGGCCGGGGCCTGCCTCATGGTGGCTGAACTCCACCGAGATGCCCACGGATTCGAGCATTGTCACTGCCGTGCGGCGGAAGTCCTGTGCCACGCCGCCGGGAACGTGGTCGAAATAGCCGCCCTCGTCCACCGGCACGGGTGCACCGTCCGGCCCGGGTTCCTGCGACTTGAGGAGGTAGAACTCGATTTCCGGGTGGGTGTAGCAGGTGAAGCCCATGTCCGCCGCCTTCGCGAGGGTCCGCTTCAGCACGTTGCGCGGATCCGCCGCGGACGGCTCGCCGTCGGGCGTGAGGATGTCGCAGAACATCCTGGAGGTCTGCTCCGTTTCGCCGCGCCACGGCAGGATCTGGAACGTGGAGGGATCAGGCTGGGCCAGCATGTCGGATTCGAACACCCGGGCCAGGCCTTCGATCGCGGAACCGTCGAACCCCAGGCCTTCCTCGAAGGCGCCCTCAACTTCAGCGGGGGCAAGTGCCACGGACTTGAGCGAGCCCACGACGTCGGTGAACCACAGGCGTACGAACCGTACGTCGCGCTCTTCGATTGTGCGCAGGACAAACTCTTGCTGGCGGTCCATGATGGCCTCTTCTCCGGTCAACGTCCATGCTCCGGGTCCGCAGAGGGGAAAAGCCGGCAGCAGTTCACCAACACTGTACTAAGCATTCGGCCCCGATGCTGGAGCCTGCCCCGCGCGTAACACAGCGTTAACACCTCCCCGCCCGATTTTGCCTCCGGAGTGCACCCCTCGCCCGCTTCCGGGGACCTGCTCCAGCGCCTTTCTATGACGCTTATCACCACCGGGGGCGATGACCGCCGGTAGCTAGGACGGCCGGTACCGCACTACGCTCGTGCCATGGCCTCAAGCAACAGCTCCGACTCCAGCATGTCCGCCGACGTCCCCGCCCCCTACGGCAGCGGGCCCGGGCAGGCGGCTGCGTCCGCTTCGGAACGGAAGCCCACCAAGGTCCGCATCCACCACCTCCAGCAGGCCAAGAGGGACGGGACCAGGTTCGCGATGCTGACCGCCTATGAGCAGTACACGGCGGAGATCTTCGACGCTGCCGGCATCGAGGTGCTCCTCGTGGGCGACTCGGCGTCGAACAACGTCTTCGGCAACGAAACAAGCCTTCCGGTGACCGTGGACGAGCTGCTCCCGCTGTGCCGGGCGGTGGCGCGGTCCGCCAAGCGCGCGCTGATCGTGGCCGACCTGCCGTTTGGAAGCTACGAGGTTTCCCCTGAGCAGGCCGTGGCCGCGGGTGTCCGGTTCCTCAAGGAAGGCCTGGCGCACGCCGTGAAGATCGAGGGCGGCAAATACTATGCCCCCACCGTAAAAGCCATGGTGCAGGCCGGCATTCCGGTGATGGCGCACATCGGCTTCACCCCCCAGAGCGAGCACGCACTGGGCGGGTATCGCGTCCAGGGCCGCGGCGGCGACGCACAGCGGTTGATTGACGACGCCGTCGCGCTGGCTGATGCGGGGGCCTTCAGCGTGCTGATGGAAATGGTTCCGGCCGAAACGGCGGCCGCAGTGGATGCGGCGGTCTCCGTTCCCACCGTAGGGATAGGCGCCGGCAAGGAAACAACCGGGCAGGTGCTCGTCTGGCAGGACATGGCGGGGCTTCGGGGCGGCCGGATGGCCAAGTTCGTCAAGCAGTACGCGGACCTGCGGAGCACGCTGATGGATGCGGCCACTGCCTACGCCGAGGACGTCAGGTCCGGCCGGTTCCCCGGTCCTGAACACTCGTTCTAGCGCCGGACAGGTTCCACCGCCGGGCGGCCGGCCGCCGGCAACGCACGCCCGCACCAGGCGGGCCTGCCATCCCCGCGGTCAGTCGTCGTCGTCCTTTTCCCACGCCTCGTTGCGGGCACGGACCTTTTCAAGGGCGTGTTCGGCTTCTTCCCGCGTCTTGTAAGGCCCGATCAGCTGGCTCCAGTCGGACAGCCGGTCCTCTTCGATCTCATGCGTCCTGACGTTGTACCAGTACTCAGTCATCGTTGCTCCTCGTTCCGGCGGCGGGGAAGCCGCGGCGTGATCCGCGTAACGTAGATTCTTTCGCAGGTCCCGCGCGGCTTCCGGTTGTTTGGCGTTCTGCAGTGCCTTATATGATCAATCTATGCCTTCCCTTGCCTCGACTGCACCCATCGGCACCCTCACCCCGGGGACCATAGGTCCGCAGCGTCCCGTCCCGGCGTCCATCCCCCGGCCGGAGTACGTGGGCAAGCCTGCCCCGGCAAAGTTCACCGGCTCCGAGGTCAAATCCCCCGAAACGATCGAAAAGATCCGGGTAGCTTCGAAGATCGCCGCCCAGGCCATCGTGGAAGTGGGCAAACACATCCAGCCGGGCGTCACCACGGACCAGCTGGACAAGGTGGGCCACGAGTTCCTCCTTGACCACCACGCCTACCCTTCCACCCTGGGCTACCGGGGCTTCCCCAAGTCGCTGTGCGCGTCCCTGAACGAGGTCATTTGCCACGGCATCCCGGACAGCACCGTGGTCCACGACGGCGACATCCTCAACATCGACATCACCGCCTTCATCAACGGTGTCCACGGAGACACCAACTACACCTTCCTGGTGGGCGATGTGGACGAGGAATCCCGGCTGCTGGTGGAACGGACACAGGAGTCGCTGAACCGGGCCATCAAGGCAGTGGCACCGGGCCGGGAAATCAACGTGATCGGCCGCGCCATCCAGTCCTACGCCAAGCGCTTCGGCTACGGTGTTGTGCGGGATTTCACCGGCCACGGCGTGGGTGAAGCCTTCCACACAGGGCTCATCATTCCGCACTACGACGCCGCCCCGGCCTACAACACGGTGATCGAGGCCGGCATGGTCTTCACCATCGAGCCGATGCTGACGCTCGGCACCGTGGAGTGGGACATGTGGGCGGATGACTGGACAGTGGTCACGAAGGACCGGAAGCGCACTGCCCAATTCGAGCACACCCTGCTGGTGACGGACTCCGGTGCGGAGATCCTGACCCTGCCGTAGCCTGTTCACCTGGCCTCCAGCCTGATGTACTGATCGCTGCACGCCCTCCCCGGTTCCTGACCGGACACCAATCCCAGGCGGCTTTCCGGCCGCTCCTACCCTGCCCGCCTCTGCCACGAACGGATACCCATTGGCCAAGAATGACGAAAAGTCGAACAAGAACGCCCCCCTGATCGGCATCGACATCGGTGGCACCGGAATCAAGGGCGGCATCGTCGACTTGAAGAAGGGCAAACTGCTGGGTGAACGGTTCCGGGTCCCCACCCCCCAGCCGGCTACCCCGGAATCCGTTGCCGAGGCCGTGGCGCTGGTGGTTTCCGAGCTTTCTGCCCGGCCCGAGGCCCCGGCTGCCGGTTCGCCCGTGGGCGTGACCTTCCCCGGCATCATCCAGCACGGCGTAGTGCACTCCGCGGCCAACGTGGACAAGAGCTGGCTCAACACGGACATCGACGCGCTCCTGACCGCCCGGCTGGGCCGGCCGGTGGAGGTCATCAACGACGCCGACGCTGCCGGGCTGGCGGAAGCCCGCTACGGCGCCGGGGCCGGCGTCAAGGGCACCGTCCTGGTGATCACCCTGGGCACGGGAATCGGTTCGGCCTTTATCTTCGATGGCAAGCTGGTCCCCAATGCTGAACTGGGACACCTGGAAATCGACGGCCACGACGCCGAATCCAAAGCCTCGGCGGTGGCACGGGAACGCGACGGGCTGTCCTGGGACGAATACAGCGTCCTGCTGCAGCGCTACTTCTCCCACGTCGAATTCCTGTTCTCGCCCGAACTGTTCATTGTGGGCGGCGGCATCTCCAAGCGTGCCGACGAGTACCTGCCCAACCTTCGGCTCCGGACCCCCATCGTGCCGGCGGTCCTTCGCAACGAGGCCGGCATCGTAGGTGCCGCCATCGAAATCGCCCTGAAGCACAAGCTCGCAAAGTAGCAAAAGCCGTGCGCCGCCAACTGCCCGGCAGTCGACGGCGGCACGGCTCAGTCCTTCGGTGGCGGCTGCGGCTTCCCCTCCGCTGCCGCCACCGGAGACTACAGGGGGCTCTTCTCGGAGCTCTTCGCGCCCTTCGCGGCAATTCCCGGGGCGCCGTCCTCTTCCTGCCGGAGCAGGGCGATAGCGGTTTCGAAGTCCTCAAGGGATTCGAAAGCCTGGTAGACGCTGGCAAACCGCAGGTAGGCGACCTTGTCAAGCTTCTGCAGCGGACCGAGGATGACCAGGCCCACCTCGTGGGCGTCGATCTCGGCAGCGCCAGAGGAACGGATCTGCTCTTCGACCTCCTGCGCCAGCAGCGCGAGGTCGTCTTCGCTGACGGGCCGCCCTTGGCAGGCCTTCCGTACTCCGTTGATCACCTTGCTGCGGCTGAAGGGCTCCCCCACGCCGGACCGCTTGATCACGGAAAGGCTGGTGGTTTCCACCGTGGTGAATCTCCGGCCGCATTCCGGGCACTGGCGGCGCCGGCGGATGGCTGAACCGTCATCCGCCATGCGGCTGTCCACTACCCGGGAGTCCGGGTTGCGGCAGAACGGACAATACATAGTGCCACCCTCCTTCCCAGGCGCCAGTGCAGGCGCAACTTCAGCGCCTCCATTTTATGTCCTGGGCACCGCTAATAACAAGCGTGTAATACTACATGTTGTGGTTGGGGCTACTAGATATCGGTTCCTGGGGGTTTTCAGGCGAACCTGGCCGTCACTGCTTCCCCGTGCGCGGGAAGGTCCTCCGCGCCGGACAGGCTGACGATGTGCCCGCTGACCTCGGCCAGCGCTTCCCGGCTGTAGTTGACCACCTGGATGGCCCGCAGGAACGTGGTGACGTTCAGGCCGGATGAGAAAGCGGCGGTGCCGCTGGTGGGCAGGACGTGGTTGGACCCCGCGCAGTAGTCCCCCAGGCTGACGGGGCTGTAGTCGCCCACAAAGATGGCGCCGGCGTTCCGGATCCTGGCGGCGACGCCGGCGGCGTCCCGGGTCATGATCTCCAGGTGCTCGGCCGCATAGGCGTCGCAGGCGGCGATGCCCTGCTCCAGGTTGTCCACCAGCACCACCCCGGACTGCGGGCCGGACAGCGCTTCGAGGACGCGCGCCGAGTGCTTGGTTGCCGCCGCCTGGCGGCCGAGCTCGGCGCGGACCGCCGTGGCGAGGTCCTCGGAATCGGTGACCAGCACCGAGGCCGCCTTGGGGTCGTGCTCAGCCTGGCTGATGAGGTCGGCGGCCACGAGGGCCGGCCGGGCCGTGGAGTCTGCCAGGATGGCGATCTCCGTAGTGCCGGCCTCCGAATCGATCCCCACGACGCCCTTGACCAGGCGCTTGGCGGTGGCAACGAAAATATTGCCCGGCCCGGTCACCACATCCACCGGCTCCAGCGCCGGGCCGGCATCCGTTGCCTCAACACCGTAGGCGAACGCGGCGATGGCCTGGGCGCCGCCGATGGCATACACCTCGGTGATCCCCAGCAGTGCGGCGGCGGCAAGGATGGTGGGGTGCGGCAGTCCTGCGAACTCCTTCTGCGGAGGCGAGGCCAGGGCAATCGAGCGCACCCCTGCAGCGAGGGCCGGAACAACGTTCATGATCACGGAGGACGGGTAGACGGCGAGGCCGCCGGGGACGTAGAGTCCCACCCTCGCAACCGGCACCCAGTTCTGCGCCACCACGGCCCCGTCGCCGAGCTGGACCTCGATGTTCCGGGGACGCTGGCCGTCGGCGAAGCGCCGTGCGCGGCTGATGGACTCCTCCAGTGCGCTGCGAACTGACGGCTCGAGTTCCTCGAGCGCGGCGGCCAGGGCCTCCTGCGGAACCAGCGGGTGGCGCTGCTGCACGCCGTCGAAGCGAAGGGCCAGTTCTCCCAGTGCCTCGAAGCCGCCCCGCCGGACGGCCGCAATGATGTCCAGGACCTTTTCTTCAGCGTCCGCTACGGTCCGGCCCTGGGCGCGCGGGACAGCGGCGCGCAAGCCGGCGAGGGTCAGGCTTTGGCCGCGCAGGTCAACGGTGCGGAAGTTTACGACGGCGGCGGCTGGGCTGGCGGGATTCTCCGAAGAAATGGTCACTGGTCTATTTTACGGGCCCCGCCGCAGCGTGCCGCGACTGGTGGGTGCCGTCGTCGGACTTCCCGCCCAGGAGGTTAAGAAGCTCCAGCGCGAAAACGGACACGGCCGTGGCGGCGGGCCACAGGAGCAGCACCGGCCAGGCGCGCAGCGAAAAAGCGATGCTGGCATTCGCCGAGGCATCGACGGCGGGCGCCCATAACTGCGCGCTGAGGAGCCCCGCCTGCCAGGCGACCACTGCGCCGCACAGGGCACCAGCCAGGCCCATCAGGAGGTCCGCCTGCGGATCCGCGCGCTTCCGGTCCGCCAGGAAAACGGCCAGGAGGCACCCGGCAAGGACCAGCAGGCCGGCCAGCGTCAGGTCCCGCGGGAGCCAGACAACCGGATTGGTGCCGCTGGAGAGGGCCGGATCCCGGGTGACCAGGTTGAGGCCGCCAGGAGCCAGGAGCCACCACAGGATGCCCACCGGGACACCCGCCGCTGCAGGGACCGCGAACAACGCCCAGGACAGCCGCGGGCGCGTGCGGCGGGTGGCTTTCGTCATGCAACAAACCTTAACAAATGTTCCGGCAGGATAGCCGCCGTGCGCGGGCTCCAGGGGATTCTCCACCGGCGCGCCGGACCCATACCCTTGAAGGAGAACATAAATACCAAACCATCCAGCCCACCAGGAGTTTCCGTGACAACAGCTGACGTTCCGTTCGAACGGACGTTCAAGGAGATGTTCCGGCGCCATGCCGCCGGCGTCGCCATCATCACGGTGAACTACCAGGACCAGCCCTACGGTTTCACCGCCACCTCGGTTGCCTCGCTTTCCGCGCAGCCGCCGCGCTTCACCTTCAACATGGCCCGCAGCTCACGGTCGTGGCCGGCCGTGGCAAACACCACCTACCTGGGGGTCCATATGCTGGGCCTGGAGAACCAGCAGCTCGCTGACAGGTTTGCCGGTGCCGGCAACCGCTTTGAGGGGGACCACTGGGAGGTGGGTCCGCACGGCGTGCCGGTGCTTAAGGGCGTAGCCGGTTGGCTGATCGGCGAAGTGCAGATGCGCCTGTCCTTCGAAAACAACGCCGTTGTTGTGGTCCAGGTGGTGGACGGGCAGGTGGGCGGGGACGGCTCTCCCCTGTTGTACCACGGCGGGGCGTACGGCCAGCCGGTCCCGCTGGATTACGAGATCTGAGGCACTAGCTCCGAACGACGGCGGTACTTGCCGCCCGCCGTCGTCCGTGCCTCCGTCAGGCGTCCAGGCAGGCGGGCCCGAGGAGCACTTTCAGGTCGCCGAACAGGGACGGGCTGGGGTTCACGCGCAGGTGGACCGGCAGGCCCATGATCTCCGTCCGGGTGTCACCCTGCAGGTGCAGCCGCACTTCGGAGTTCCCGCGGTGGGTACGGAGGACGTCGCCCAGTTCGGTGACCACCGCTTCCGTGGCCTTGTAGGTGGGCATGGTGATCACCAGCGGGCCGTTGAGCCCCTCGCTGAGGTCCGGAACGGACAGTTCCATGCAGTTCAGGGTGATGGCGCCGTCGTCGCGCTTTTGCAGGCGCCCCTTGACCACCACGATCAGGTCCTCGGCGAGGACAGATGCGATGGGGCCGTAGACCTGGCCGAAGAACATGACTTCCATCGAGCCGCCCAGGTCCTCCACTTCGGCCCTGGCGTAGGCGTTGCCGCTGGCCTTGGCGATGCGCCTGCTCAGCGACGTGATCATGCCGGCGATGGTGATGATCGCGCCATCCTGCGGTCCGTCTTCGCCGAGGACGGAGGTGATGCTCATCTCCGCATGCTGGCTCAGCAGCCCTTCGAGGCCCTGCAGGGGGTGGTCTGAAACGTAGAGTCCCAGCATGTCCCGTTCGAAGGAGAGTTTGTCCTTCTTCTCCCACTCCGGCAGGTCCGGGATCTCGATGCTCAGGGATGACTCGGATTCGGCTTCGTCGAACCCTGCGAAGAGGTCGAACTGTCCGATCGCTTCGTTCCGCTTGAGCGTGATGACGGAGTCGATGGCCTCTTCGTGGATCATGGCCAGGGCCCGGCGGTGGTGGCCCAGCGAGTCGAAGGCGCCGGACTTGATCAGCGATTCAATGGTCCGCTTGTTGCAGACCACGGCGGGGACCTTCATCAGATAGTCCTTGAACGACGTAAACGCGCCCTCGCTTTCGCGGGCAGCCACCATGGCCTCCACCACGTTGACGCCGACGTTGCGGATGGCGCCCATGCCGAAGCGGATGTCGTTGCCCACCGGGGTGAAGTTCAGCGCGGACTCGTTCACGTCCGGCGGCAGCACGGTGATGCCCATGCGCCGGCATTCGTTGAGGTAGATCGCCGACTTATCCTTGTCATCACCCACGGAGGTCAGGAGCGCGGCCATGTACTCCGGCGCGTAGTGCGCCTTGAGGTAAGCGGTCCAGTAGGAAATGACGCCGTAGGCGGCCGAGTGTGCCTTGTTGAAGGCGTAGTCGGAGAAGGGAAGCAGGATGTCCCAGAGGGTTTTCACGGCTTCCATGGAGTACCCGTTGTCCTGCATGCCCTGGGAGAAACCGGCGAACTGCTTGTCCAGTTCCGATTTCTTCTTCTTGCCCATGGCGCGGCGGAGGATGTCTGCCTGGCCCAGCGAGTAGCCGGCCAGCTTCTGGGCGACCGCCATAACCTGTTCCTGGTACACGATCAAGCCGTACGTTCCGCCCAGGATCTCCGCAAGGGGTTCCTTCAGTTCCGGGTGGATGGGAATGACTTCCTGGATCCCGTTCTTCCGCAGCGCATAGTCCGTGTGGGCGTTCGCGCCCATGGGGCCCGGCCGGTACAGGGCGAGCACGGCGGAAATGTCTTCGAAGTTGTCAGGCTTCATCAGCTTGAGCAGGGACCGCATGGGTCCGCCGTCGAGCTGGAAGACGCCCAGGGTGTCGCCGCGGGCCAGCAGCTCATAGGAAGGGGCGTCGTCGAGTTCCAGGTTTTCCAGGTCCAGGTCGATGCCGCGGTTCATCTTGATGTTTTCCAGGGCGTCGGAAATGATCGTCAGGTTCCGCAGGCCCAGGAAGTCCATCTTGATCAGGCCGAGGCCCTCACATGTGGGGTAGTCGAACTGGGTAATGACCTGGCCGTCCTGGATCCGGCGCATGATGGGAATGACATCGATGATCGGATCCGAGGACATGATGACGCCGGCTGCGTGCACGCCCCACTGCCGTTTCAGGCCCTCGATGCCCAGCGCGGTCTCAAAGACTTTCGCAGCTTCGGGGTCCGTGCTGATGAGCTGGCGGAAGTCGCCCGCTTCGCCGTAGCGCTTGGCCTCCGGGTTCTGGATGTCCGCCAGCGGGATGTCCTTGGCCATCACCGCCGGCGGCAGGGCCTTGGTGAGCGTTTCACCCATGCTGAACGGGTAGCCCAGCACGCGCGAGGAGTCCTTCAGGGCCTGCTTGGTCTTGATGGTGCCGTACGTGACGATCATGGCCACGCGTTCGTCGCCGTACTTCCGGGTCACGTAGTCGATGACTTCGGAGCGGCGCCGGTCATCGAAGTCGACGTCGAAGTCGGGCATGGAGACGCGGTCCGGGTTCAGGAACCGTTCGAAGATCAGGCCGTGGCGCAGGGGGTCCAGGTCGGTGATGCGCATGGCGTAGGCCACCATGGAGCCGGCGCCGGAACCACGGCCGGGGCCAACCCTGATGCCGTTGTTCTTGGCCCAGTTGATGAAGTCCGCCACCACCAGGAAGTAGCCGGGGAAACCCATGGAGGTGATGACGCCCAGTTCGTAGTCGGCCTGGGCGCGGACGTTGTCGGGGACGCCGCCCGGATACCGGTACTCAAGTCCCTTGGCCACTTCCTTGACCAGCCAGGACGTTTCATCCTCGCCCGGCGGGCAGGGGAACCGCGGCATGTAGTTGGCCCCGGTGTTGAAGGACACTTCGCAGCGTTCGGCGATCAGGAGGGTGTTGTCGCATGCGTCGGGGTGGTCGCGGAACAGTTCCCGCATTTCCCGGGGCGACTTCAGGTAGTAGCCGCTGCCGGAGAAGGCGAAGCGGGACCCGCCGTTGTCGTACGTGGGTTCCAGGAGGGTTGAACCGGACTGGATGGCCAGCAGGGCCTCGTGGGCCTTGGCATCGTGCTCGTGGGTGTAGTGGAGGTCGTTGGTGGCCACCAGGGGGAGGTTCAGCTCCTTGGCGAGCCGCAGCAGGTCCCCGGTGACGCGCCGCTCGATGTCCAGCCCGTGGTCCATGAGTTCGCAGAAGTAGTTCTCCGCCCCGAAAATGTCCCGGAACTCGGCTGCGGCCTCGAGGGCCTCGCGGTACTGGCCCAGCCGCAGCCGCGTCTGGATTTCACCGGACGGGCAGCCCGTGGTGGCGATCAGGCCCTCCGAGTAGGTGTTCAGCAGCTCCCGGTCCAGGCGCGGCCATTTGCCGAAGACTGCATCCAGCGAGGCGATGGAGGACGCCCGGAACAGGTTCCGCATGCCTGCGTTGTTGTAGCTGAGCAGGGTCATGTGGGTGTAGGAACCGCCGCCGGAAATATCGTCCTTGCGCTGGTGTTCCTCACCCCAGCGCACGCGGCTCTTGTCGCCGCGGGCAGTTCCCGGAGTCACGTAGGCTTCGACGCCGATGATCGGCTTGATCCCTTTGTCGGTGGCCTTCTTCCAGAAGTCGAAGGCCCCGAAGAGATAGCCGTGGTCCGTGGTGGCGAGGGCTGGCATGCCCAGCCGTTCCGTCTCATCGAACAGCTCGCCGAGCCTGGCGGCGCCGTCCAGCATCGAATACTCGGTGTGGTTGTGGAGATGGACAAACGAGTCGTTGCTGGAAGTCACCGCACTATTCTATGCGCCGGGTGTGGCTGGCCTGCGTCAGGCCTGCCCGGACGCGAGCACTTCCAAGGCAAACGCGAGGTCCTGCGGATAATCACTGGTGACCCGGACGGGCTCCCCCGTCACAGGGTGCTCGAATCCCAGTTCGCGGGCATGCAGCCACTGCCGCGTCAGGCCAAGGGTGGCAGCAAGCCGCGGATCGGCACCGTAGGTCAGGTCTCCGGCACAGGGATGCCGCAGCGCGGAAAAGTGCACGCGGATCTGGTGGGTGCGGCCGGTTTCCAGGTGGACTTCCACCAGGCTGGCTTTGCCGAAGGCTTCAATCACCTCATAGTGCGTGACGGAGTGGCGTCCGTCCTCGATGACCGCGAAGCGCCAGTCATGCCCCGGATGCCGGCCGATGGGTGCATCAATGGTTCCCGCCAGCGGGTCCGGAAGGCCCTGGACAACGGCGTGGTAGACCTTGTCCACCGTTCGTTCCTTGAAGGCCCGCTTCAGGGCCGTGTAGGCGCGCTCGGACTTTGCCACCACCATGACACCTGACGTTCCGACGTCCAGCCGGTGCACGATGCCCGCCCGCTCCGGCGATCCGGAGGTGGAGATGCGGTAGCCGGCCCCGGCCAGGCCACCCACCACCGTGGGCCCGACCCACCCGGGCGACGGATGGGCGGCAACGCCCACCGGCTTGTCAACGACGACGAAATCCTCGTCATCCAGCAGGATCTTCAGGCCTTCCACAACTTCCTCCACGACTTCCAGGGGGTCACGCCGTTCCGGCCTGCTGACGTGGAGCACGTCGCCCGCAACCAGCTTTTCCGACTTGCCCAGCGTTTTGCCCTTGCTCTGCACATGGCCCTCGGCAAGGAGGGACGCGGCAAGGGAACGCGAGATGCCCAGGAGTCCGGCAAGGCCGGCATCGGCCCGCGTTCCTCCGTATTCGTCGGCAACGACAATCCGCTCAGGCATCGTTTCAGGCATCGCCGGACTTGTCCTTGCGTTCAGCGGTGAGCCGGCTGCCGTCCAGGGCTATGCCGCGCAGTGTCAGGATGCAGATGATGGCCACGGCGGAAACCACCGCCGAGTCGGCGATGTTGAAGATCGCGAAGTTGGGAAGCTGGATGAAGTCCACCACGTGTCCCATGCCGAAGGACGGTTCCCGGAAGAGCCGGTCGGTAAGGTTGCCCAGTGCACCGCCCAGGAGCAGGCCCAGCGCGAGGGACCACCAGAGCGACCCCAGTTTCCGGATCTGGAAGAGAATTGCCACAGCCACACCGGCCATGATGATGGAAAACACCCAGGTGACGTTCTCTCCGATGGAAAACGCCGCGCCGGAATTCCGAATGAAGTACCAGTGCAGCAGCGGCGGGAGCACCGGGATCCGTTCGCCTTCCACCATGCTGGACGTCACCCACAGCTTGGTGAGCTGGTCCAGGATGTAGGCGAAAAGTGCAAACCCTGCGAAGACGGAGAGCAGCACCCCGCGGCCTGGACGCGGGGCAGGTGGGACAGGGCGTGCGGGGTCCGCAGCAAGTTCGTCAGTCATGGTGCTTTCATTCATAAAACCGGTGTCAATGCCAAAAGCCGGTGGCCGAGGAATCCTCAGCCACCGGCTTTCAGAATACGTGCTTGACGGATTAGTTGGCTTCGCTGACTTCCGGCGTAGCAACGGAACCGCGGGCATCCAGGTCGCGCAACTGGCCTTCGATGTAGGCCTTGAGGCGTGAACGGTAGTCGCGTTCGAAGCCGCGGAGCTGTTCAACCTTGCGCTCCAGGACGGAGCGCTGCTGCTCGAGGGCGCCAAGGATCTTGCGGGACTTCTCCTGTGCGTCGTTGACCAGGCTGCTGGCTTCGATCTGCGCTTCGGCGATGATCTTGTCCTTCTGGGCCTGGCCGTCGGCGACGTGCCGATCGTGCATCTGCTGGGCCATGGCCAGCAGGCCGGCTGCGGACTCAGCGGAGGGGGTTCCGACCGCGGTGGAGACTGCGGGGGCTGCCGCGGCAGGAGCGGACGGCTGAACGTCCTTCTTCTTCGCTGCTTCGGCAGCCTTGGCTTCGGCTTCCGCCTTTTCGCGTGCCTCATCCTTGTCGGCCTTGACGGGCGCGGGGACCTTCTCCACAACGGGGGAAGCGGCCGAGCTGGCCGGAACGCTGGACCCGGCTTCGGCGAGCTTCTTGCGAAGTTCGTCGTTCTCCTGGTTCAGGCGGCGGAGCTCAACAACGATCTCGTCCAGGAAGTCATCAACTTCGTCCTGGTCGTAGCCCTCGCGGAACTTGGTCGGCTGAAAGCGCTTGTTGACAACGTCTTCTGGCGTCAAAGCCATCTGGTCACCTCACTGGTCTAGTTAGTCAGTAGGCCTTCCGGCCGTCAAAACTACGGTACCTAAATTTGGTCTGGTTACTCTAATTCAACACTGCGGTGTCAAACACGAGTTTTCTTCGCTTCACAGTAGCTGTTCCCGGACGGGTCCACCTGCGCTGCTAGGTCTATTTCGGGTAAATCAGGCAAGTCCCCTGGTGATCCCCATCGCAATGCTGACGGCAATGAAGAGGATCAGGAAACCAAGGTCCAGGGAGATGCCGCCCAAACGCAGGGGCGGGATCAGCCGGCGAAGCACTTTCAGGGGCGGATCGGTGATTGAATACACGGCGTGGGCCACCACCAGGGCTACGCCCCGCGGGCGCCACTCCCGCGCAAACATCTGCACCCAGTCAAAGACCAGTCGGATGATCAGTGCAACAAAGAACAGAAGCAGCGCGAGATAGACAAGTCCGAAAGCGATTCCCATGACTTAACTCATATCTCCATGTCCATATGTGCACCGCGGCGTGCTGCCGATGTGTCCGTTCTATTTCAGCACAGATGCCAGACAGGTGTCCCTGTCTGGCATCCACGCACCGCCTGGTGCTCAGCTTTGGTTGAAGAAGCTTGCCTGTGTTTCGCTGGCTTTCTTGTCATCGCCGATGACCTCAACGTATGACGGCGACAGCAGGAAGACCTTGTTGGTGACCCGCTCGATGCTTCCGCGGAGTCCAAAAACCAGGCCGGCGGAGAAGTCCACCAGGCGCTTGGCATCGGCCTCGCCCATGTCGGTAACGTTCATGATCACCGGAATGCCGTCCCGGAAGCTCTCGCCGATGAGCTTGGCATCGTTGTATGAACGGGGGTGGATTGTGGTGATCTGGCGAAGTCCGCTGGTTTCTTCGCGGCTCGAGGCCGCTCGCTTAATGGGAGTCACTGGGGCGCGGTATTCCTCTTCGGGGGTGTAGGACGCTTCGCGGCTGACCTCGCGGACGGGTGCAGGTGCACGGCGCTCCTCGCGGTCAGCTTCCATAGTTTCGTCCTCATCCTTACGTGTTGACTGGTGCTCGGACTCGTAATGCTCATCGCCGTCGGCGAGCCCAAGATAGATCATTGTCTTGCGCAGAGCGCCGGCCATGGTCGACTCCTAATCGTGTCCCGTATGCGGGCCGCCCAATGACTTGACAGCACTGGAGTCCCCCGCCCATCACTTCCAATAGGACCGACGCTACCCCACCGGGGGACGCGATCCGAGAATATCGGAACCGATTCGCAGGTGTGTCGCCCCGAAGGCTATGGCGGCTTCAAGATCCTGGCTCATGCCGGCGGAGATGGCGGTGGCACCGGGATGCTGTGCAACCAGCAGGGCCGAAAGCCCGGCAAGCTTCTCGAAGGCGGGCCCGGGCGGAGCGCCAAGCGGGGCCACGGCCATCAGGCCTGCCAGGCGAAGGCCCTCCTCTGCTGCTATCCGGTCGGCCAGCAGCGGCACCTCGGACGGGGCGGCGCCGCCCCGGTGGGCACCGCCGTCCTCTTCCAGGCTGACCTGGATGAAGCAGTCCAGGGGCGCCCGTCCCGTGCTGTCCTGCTGGATCCGCATGGCCTTGGCCAGGGCATCCACAAGCTGGGGCCGGTCCACCGAATGGACGGCGGCGGCATAGCGGACCACCGACTTGGCTTTCTTGGTCTGCAGCTGTCCCACAAAGTGCCAGGTGAGCCCGCAGTCGGCCAGGAGTTCCGCTTTACCGGCTGCCTCCTGGTCGCGGTTTTCCCCGACGTCCGTGACGCCGAGGGACGCGAGCCGCCGGATGTCCTCCACCGGATGGAACTTGGTGACAACAATCAGTGTGGGCAGCCGGTCCCCACGTCCGGCCGCCGCGGCGGCAGCACCGATCCGGCCGCGGACCGCTTCCAGCCGGCCGGCCAGCTCTGCGGTGCGTGGATCCCTGCCGGGCGCATCCCGGCGGCCAGCCTCGCCGCCGTTCGCGGAGGGCTCACCCATGGCACCAGACCAAGCCGGCGAAACGCCCCGTGTTCCTGTCGCGGCGGTATGAATAGAGCGAGTTCGTCTCGAAGGTGCACGGACCGGCATACTCCACGTCTACCCCGGCGCGCTCCAGCTGGCTCCGGGCGCCGGCCGGCAGGTCCAGTGCCGGCGTGCCCCAGGACGTGGTGGACCGCGTCGCGGGCACAAGGGCGGCCACCTCATCCCGCAGTGCCGTAGGAACCTCGTAGCAGCTGCCGCAGATGGATGGCCCAAGCCAGGCTTTTATGCCCGAAGCGCCCAAGGACCTCATGCTGTCCACGGCCGAGGGGATGACGCCGTTGGCCACGCCTGGCCGCCCCGCGTGCACGGCGGCCAGGACGGGACCGTCGGCGGACTCGCCGGCGAGGAGGACCGGAATGCAGTCGGCCACCATCACCGCGAGCGGCAGCCCGTGCGAAACCATGGCGTCGGCCTGCGGAGCCACGCTGGCGCGCTCCATCACGGCAACGGAAGTTCCGTGAACCTGGTTCATGAACCGCAGGCCGTCAGGCCCGATACCCGTGGCAGCTTCCAGCTGTTCACGGCGCCGCCGCACCGCCAGAGGGTCGTCGCCCACGTGGAGTGCAAGGTTTCCGGCACCGGTGTCAGTGAACGCCGCAGACACCCCGGGCAGGATCTCGGCGCGCCAATGGAACAAGCCGCGGCCTACTTCAGGAAGTCGGGGACATCCAGGTCATCCGAGTGGCTGCCGGTCAGGTCAGGTTCCACCACGGAGGGAAGGTCCACATCGAAGCCGGAGTCAGCCGGAACGGCGGACGGGCGCTGCTGCCCCCAGTTGCTGAGGCCTGCGCCTACCCCTGCATGGACAGGCTGGACGTGCGCCTGGTGGCTGCCGGCGGACGGCGCCTGGGACGGGGCGGGAGCAGCGGCCGGAGCGGCGGGCCGCTGGGGCGCCACCTGCGGCTGGGACTGGTCCATGGAGGGCGAAGTGGCCTTGACGTCGTCGAAGCCGGCAGCGATGACCGTCACCCGGGCCTCGTCACCCAGGGCGTCGTCGATCACGGCGCCGAAAATGATGTTTGCCTCAGGGTGGGCAACTTCCTGCACCAGCCGCGCGGCCTCGTTGATCTCGAACAGGCCGAGGTCGGAACCGCCCTGGATGGACAGCAGGACGCCGTGGGCACCGTCGATCGAGGCCTCCAGCAGCGGGGACGCGATGGCGAGTTCGGCAGCCTTGACCGCCCGGTCCTCGCCGCGCGCGGAGCCGATGCCCATGAGCGCGGAGCCCGCACCCTGCATAACGGACTTGACGTCCGCGAAGTCGAGGTTGATCAGGCCCGGGGTGGTGATGAGGTCCGTAATGCCCTGGACGCCCGACAGCAGCACCTGGTCGGCAGACCGGAAGGCGTCCAGCACGGAAACGTTGCGGTCGCTGATGGACAACAGTCGATCGTTGGGAATCACGATCAGCGTGTCGACTTCGTCACGCAGGGCGTCGATGCCTGCTTCTGCGGAACCCGCACGGCGGCGGCCTTCGAACGTGAAGGGGCGGGTGACCACGCCAATGGTCAGCGCACCCAGGGAACGGGCGATGCGGGCGACGACGGGAGCGCCGCCGGTGCCGGTGCCGCCTCCCTCTCCGGCCGTCACGAAGACCATGTCGGCGCCGCGCAGGACTTCCTCGATCTCGTCCGCATGGTCCTCGGCGGCCTGCTTCCCCACCTCGGGGTTGGCGCCTGCTCCCAGCCCGCGGGTCAGCTCGCGTCCGACGTCGAGCTTCACGTCCGCGTCGCTCATGAGCAGGGCCTGGGCGTCGGTATTGATGGCGATGAATTCAACACCTCGAAGGCCGACCTCGATCATGCGGTTGACTGCGTTCACGCCACCGCCGCCGATGCCGACGACTTTGATGACGGCCAAGTAATTCTGCGGAGCTGCCACGTTACGTGTCCCTTGTTCGTGTCTTATTGCGAAAACTGATGGAGAGCTTGAAGCCTGCAACCTTAACCTTCGAGTTGAAGGTTATAGTTATGTCAAGTAACTCATGTCTGTGACGGTATTTCCTCTGGTTGCCACATTCAATAACCGGCTCCGCGTGTCGGATTAATACCGGAAAATAAAGCGTTAGCGGGTCACCGGGTGCCGGGGCACGCTCACGTCGTAGACCCTCACGGGATTCTTGGGGTCGGCCGGAACCTTCAGGAGCGCGGCCAGCACTTTGGCCTTGAGTTCCCTTTCGCCGGCGTTGCCCCAGATGATGGTCTGGCCGTCCACGAGCTTGAGCTCCACCGCGTCCACCGATTGGGCGGAGGCGTTGGACAGCTTCGCCAGCACGTCTGCCGGCAAGGCGCCAAGGACTGCGGCCGTGGCACGGAAGAGATCCTGGCCGATGGTGCCCGCGCCGCCGTCGATCACCGGCAGCGACACCGAGGCAGGATCGGCCGTGGCAGCCAACTGCACGCCGTCGACGTCCACCAGCTGGTACTGCTCCCCCTGCTTGACCAGCGCCACCGGCACCCTTTCCCGCACAGCCACGGCAAGGCCGGACGGCGGCCTCGCCTGCGCGGACACGGACTTGACCTGGACCAGCGGTTCCAGCAGCCGGGCCACCTCTTCGTCGGTGACCTGCGGCAATGGCTTCCCCTGCAATGGCTCCAGCGCGGCCTGCACCTGGGCAGGCGTCAGCAGGCGCGTCCCGGACACGGAGATGGTGTGGACAGCCAGGACCGGGGAAAAAATGGCCGTTGCCAGCAGCCCCGCCACAACCGCAACGAGGATGCCCGCCGCCGTCAGGAGATTCCGTTTCCGCCGCTTCCCTTTCGGCTCGGGGAAAGCCACCACGTTCGCCCCGGCTGTCCCGGACGGCGCCGGGGCCTCCGCCTTGTTCCCCTTACCGTTGCCACGGCCGAAACCGCGGATGACCGCTCTTGCGGGTTGCCGGGGCTTCTTCGGCTTCTGCGGTTTTTCGGGAGCAGGCTCGGGGACACTCCGGGACGCCGAAATGACATCGTCCCCGCCACCTCCACCGCCTCCGCCGGACCGGCCGGTGGAGGTGTAGGTGGGCCGGCGGGTGCTAGCCACGCAGGGCCTCTACGATCTGCGGTCCATACGCGGTGACATCACCGGCGCCCGCGGTCAACACGATGTCCCCGTCCGCGGCGGAAGCCGCCAGGAGTGCGACGGCGTCCCCGGCCGCCACCAGCCGGCCACCCTCATCCAGGTGGTCGGCTATGAGCTGGCTGGTTACACCCGGGATGGGATCCTCACGGGCGGCATAGATGTCCAGGACCAAGGCGGTGTCGGCCAGGTTGAGGGCATCGGCGAACTCCTGCGCGAACTCCCGGGTGCGGGAAAACAGGTGCGGCTGGAAGAGGACGTGTACCTTGTGGTCCCCCGCAACGGTCCGGGCTGCGGCGAGGGCAGCGCGGACTTCCGTCGGGTGGTGGGCGTAGTCGTCGAACACCCGCACTCCCCTCGCCTCGCCCTTGAGCTCAAAGCGACGGGAGGCACCGGAAAAGTGCGCCAGGGCGGCGGCCGCAATGCCGGGGTCAACTCCCAGTTCAAGGGCGACAGCGAAGGCGGCCGCCGCGTTCAGCGCGTTGTGCCGCCCTGGCACCTGCAGGTCAAGCGGATAGCGGCCCGACGGTGTGGAGACGGCTGTGTCGCCGGGACCGCCGTCGTGCAGCAGGAGGTCCGCACCCTCTCCGGTTCCGTAAAGCACCACGCGCGTGGTGCCCCGCTGCCGGGTCCTTTCGGCGAGGGCCAGCGCGCCGGCGTCGTCCGCGCAGGCAACCAGCACCCCGTCGGCGGGCAGCAGCGCGGTGAACCGGTCAAAGGATTCGTAGACCGCTCCAGCCGTTCCGTAGTGGTCCAGGTGGTCCGGCTCCACGTTGGTGACCACGGCGATCCTGGGCCGGTAGTTGAGGAAGGATCCGTCGGACTCGTCGGCCTCCGCCACGAAGATCCCGGAGCTTCCGTGGGCGGCGTTGACGCCGAGCGCGGGGACATTGGCGCCGATGGCGAACGAGGGGTCCAGGCCCGCGCCCTGGAGCAGGACGGTGACCATGGAGGTGGTAGTGGACTTGCCGTGGGTTCCCGCCACGGTAACCACCGTGTCGCCGCCCATGGTGGCCGCCAACGCCTCGGACCGGTGCAGCACCGGCAGGCCGGTTTCCCTCGCCGCAACAAGCTCCGGGTTGTCCGGGCGGATGGCCGAGCCGGCCACAACCGTCTGGGCGTCACCAAGGTTCGCGGCGGCATATCCGACGGCGATGCGGGCACCGGCCGCTGCGAGGTCGGCCATGACCGGCAGGTCCTTGGCGTCGGAGCCGCTGACCGGAACGCCGCGGGCCACCATGATCCTGGCCACGGCTGACATGCCGACGCCCCCGATGCCCACGAAGTGGACCCTGCCCAGCGATTCAAGGGCCGGAATTTTGGCGTGGTTCATGCTTTCACCGCTTCCAGGATGAGATCAGCCATCCGCTGATCGGCGTTCCGGATGCCAAGCCGGTAGGAACTGGCTGACATTGCGGCAAGCCGTGGCTGGTCCGTGACCAGCGGAACCAGCTCCTTGTCCACCCATTCGGCCGTGAAGTCCCGGTCGCTGACCAGGATCGCGCCCCCGGCAGCCACCAGTCCTGCAGCGTTCAGGGCCTGCTCGCCGTTGCCAATGGGCAGCGGCACCAGGACTGCCGGTACCCCCACCGCGGCAACCTCGCATACCGTGGCCGCACCTGAACGGGCCAGCAGTACGTCCGCCGCGGCATAGGCAAGCTCCATGCCGTCGATGTATTCCACCTGCCGGTAGCCGTCAGCCGCGAGGGGGTTGCCGGCGGCGTCCAGGACGGTCTTGCCGCGCCCGGTGATGTGCAGGGTCTGGATGCCCGCGCCGGCAAGGCGGTCCACTGCGGCGGCGATGGTCCTGTTGATGCTCTGCGCCCCGGAGGATCCCCCGGTGACGATCAGCGCCGGCTGTGCCGGGTCCAGGCCCAGGGCCTCCCGGGCGGCGGTGCGCGCCGCGGCCCTGTCCAGCCCGGAAATCTCGGAACGCATCGGCATTCCCACGTGGGTTGCATGGCGCAAAGGGGTGTTGGCGAAGGCGACGGCCACCCTGTGGGTCATCAGGGCACCCACCCGGTTTGCGAGGCCCGGCCGGGCATTTGCCTCGTGGATGACGATGGGGATGCGCCGTTTGCGGGCAGCCAGGTACATGGGCGTGCACACGTAACCGCCGACGCCCACCAGGACGTCCGCAGCCGCTTTGTCCAGGATGGCTCCGGCCTGGCGCACGGCGCCGGCGAGCCGGGCGGGAAGCCGCACCAGGTCAGCCGAAGGTTTCCGTGGGAACGGAACCCTGTCGATGGTCGCCAGCTCCACTCCTGCAGCCGGAACAAGCCTGGTTTCCATCCCGGACGGCGTGCCGACGGCAAGGATGGCGGCAGCGGGAGACGCGCTCCGGAGGGCGGCGGCGATGGCCAGCAGCGGGCTGATGTGCCCGGCGGTGCCGCCGCCTGCCAGGACGATGGAAGGGGTTTTGGAGGTCATGGAGGGCTAGGCACGCTTTCTTGCAGTCTTCTTCCGGGCCGCGTCTTTCCGCGCCGGCTTGGCCTTGAACTTGAGCATCCGCTTGGGCCGGATGGACGGGGCCATCTGCTCCCTGGCCAGGGAGAGCACCACGCCGATGGCGCAGAGCGACATCAGCAGCGCCGAGCCGCCGTAGGAAATGAACGGCAGCGGCACACCGATGACGGGCATCAGGCCGGTCACCACGGACATGTTGACCGTGGCCTGGCCCAGCAGCCACACCATGATGGTGCCGGCCAGCACGCGGTGGAACATGTCCGCCTGCGCCACTACCACACGGTAGATCGCGGCGCCCAGGATGGCGAAGAGGATGAGGACGACGACGGTCCCCACCAGGCCGAGTTCCTCGCCGATGATGGCAAAGATGAAGTCGTTGTGGGCTTCGGGGATCCAGCTGTACTTCTGCCGGCTCTGCCCCAGCCCAACGCCGAACCAGCCTCCCGACGCCAGCCCGTAGAGCCCGTTGGTGGCCTGGTAGTTGGCGTCGATGCCGTCGGCGCAGGACTCGCCGGTCCACCACGAAGTGATCCGGCACATGCGGTTTGAACTGGTCACAGCCATGACCGCCGTTCCGGCGGCGGCCACCAGGCCTGCGATACCGAAAAGATACAGGGGTGCCCCGGCAAAGAAGAGGGCGGCAGCCGTGATCATCATGATGATCATGGCCGTTCCGAGGTCATTGCCCACCAGGACCAGCACCACGATGATGATGGCCATCGGGACGGCAGGGACCGCGACGTGCTGCCAGAGGCTGAGGAGCTTTCCCTTCCTGGCCAAAACGGTAGCCATCCACAGGGCGAGGGCCAGCTTGGACGCTTCGGACGGCTGGAAGGTGATGCCGCCGAGGTCGATCCAGTTCTTGTTGCCGTTGACCTCCGCACCCACAAGCTGCACCAGTCCCAGGAGGACCACGGCGCCGATGATGGCGGGCCATGCGAGCCGCTTGAGCCACACCACATTGATGCGGGACAGCACGAACATGGTGAAGATGCCGATTGCGGCGAACATCCCCTGCTTTAGGGCATCGCCGTAGGGTGACTTGCCGGCGGCGATCGACTCGACGCTGGACGCAGAGAGCACCATCATGATGCCGATCGCCGTCAGCGCCAGGGTGGATCCCAGGATGAGGTAGTAGGTGGAGCCGTTCCGGGAAGTTCCGGTTCCTTCCAGCGCCGACCAGAACTTGCGGTAGCCGGCCCGCAGCCGGGTTACGGCAGTGGCGGGCCGGCTGGCCGGCGATGCCGAGGAGCCGGGACGCGGCTTGCCGGCCTGCTGCCGGGCAGGCGGGCGTGTTGGCGTGCTGACCATTGTTACTCCTCGCCGGTCTGGGCCTGCCCTTCCACCAGCTCGCGGACAGCTTCGATGAAAGTGTCACCACGGTGAGCGTAGGAAGAGAACTGATCCATGGAAGCAGCTGCCGGGGCCATCAGCACAGTATCGCCGGAACCGGCCAGCTGGGCTGCTGACGCAACCGCCCGGGCCATCACCGGTTTCCCGGCCAGGGGGGAACCGGCCTGGATGCCGTCTGTTGCAGCAGTCTGCACCTGTTCAGTGTCACCCGCCGCCGGCTGGATCACCGGGACATCGGGTGCGTGTCGCGAGAGGGCGCCGGCCAGCGCGGAAGTGTCTGTTCCGATCAGGACCACCGCCTTGAGCCGGTGCGCGTGCTCCCGCACAAGGTCGTCGTAGGTGACACCCTTGGAGAGTCCTCCCGCGATCCAGATGACGTTGCTGAATGCAGCGAGCGAAGCGGCGGCCGCATGCGGGTTGGTGGCCTTGGAATCATTGATCCACAGGACTCCGTTGTGGCGGGCCACCGGCTGGATGCGGTGGTTCCCGGGCACGTAGTCCTGGATCCCCTGCCGCACGGCCCTGGGCTCCACGCCGTAGGCGCGTACCAGGCCTGCGGCCGCCAGTGTGTTGGCCACCATGTGCCGCGGTGCAATGGCGCCAAGGTCGGCCATCGAGGCAAGTTCCGCGGCGCTGTCCCTTCGCTCTTCGATGAATGCCCTGTCCACCAGCAGGCCTTCCACCACGCCCAGCATGCTGATGGCGGGGGTGAGGGTAGTGAAACCGACGGCCCGGCAGCCCTCCACCACGTCGGCGTTTTCCACCATCCGCTCGGTTTCAATCTGCTCGGCGTTGTAGAGGCAGGCTTTTTGGGTGCGTTCGTAGACCTTGGCCTTGTCCGCAAGGTAGGAGTCGTAGGAGCCGTGCCAGTCAACGTGGTCCTCGGCGACGTTGAGGCACACGCTGGCCACCGGCGAGAGGGATTCCGACCAGTGCAGCTGGAAGCTGGAGAGTTCGACGGCGAAAACGTCGTACTCGACCGGGTCCCGAATGGCATCCAGAATCGGCGTACCCACGTTGCCCACGGCGATGGCCTTCAGTCCGGCGGCGCGCAGCATGGATTCGGTAAGTCCCACCGTGGTGGTCTTTCCGTTGGTTCCGGTGATGGCCAGCCAGTCCGCTGTCTTGCGGCCCTCCCGCACGCGCACCCGCCAGGCGAGTTCAACGTCGCCCCATACCGGGATGTGCGCCCGCGCAGCAGCGGCCAGCAGGGCCTGGTCCGGACGCCAGCCCGGCGACGTCACGATCAGCTCCGGAAGTTTGCCGTCGATCTTTGGCAGGCGCGTCACTGCATCATCGCCGAGCAGGACGTCGGCGGCGCCGACGATCTTCAGGGTTTCAGCGTGGGCTTTCGCTGTATCGCTGGTGGCGGCGTCAACCACCACCACGCGGGCACCGAGTTCAATCAGCGTGTCAGCGGCGGCGAACCCTGACACGCCGATGCCGGTGACTGCCACCCGCAGCCCGGCCCAGTCTGAATCCCAGCTCACGAGCTCCTGGAGGCGTGGGGAAACGGTCACAGCAGCACAACCCATTCAGCGTAGAAAATTCCCAGGCCCACGGCGACGAAGAGCCCGCCGAGGATCCAGAACCGGACCACCACGGTCACTTCAGCCCACCCCTTCAGTTCGAAGTGGTGCTGCAGCGGCGCCATCTTGAAGACGCGTTTACCGCCTGTGGCTTTGAAATAACCCACCTGGATGATCACCGAAAGCGTGATCAGGACGAACAGTCCGCCAATGATCCCCAGCAACAGCTCCGTCCTGGAAAGGATGGCAAAACCTGCGATCGCACCGCCAATGGCGAGGGAGCCGGTATCCCCCATGAAGATCTTGGCCGGCGAGGTGTTCCACCAAAGGAATCCCACCAGGGCAGCGCTCATGATGGCGGCCAGCAGGGCCAAGTCCAGGGGGTCCCGGACCTGGTAGCACCCGCTGCCGGCTTCCCGGGGCGAGCCGCAGGCCTGGTTGCTCTGCCAAATGCCCATCAGCGTATAGGCGCCGAAGACCATGACCGAGGCCCCGGCTGCCAGTCCGTCAAGGCCGTCCGTGAGGTTTACGCCGTTGGTGGCGGCAGTGACGATCAGATTGGACCAGATGACGAAAAGGATGGCGCCCAGCACGGTTCCGCCGAAGGCGAGGTCCAGCCAGGGCAGGTCCCGGACCAGGGAGATTTTGGTGGAGGCCGGCGCGAGGCCGTCTTCATCCGGAAAGTTGAGGGCCAGCACAGCGAAGATGACGCCCACTGCTGCCTGCAGGATCAGCTTCGCCTTGGCGTTGAGCCCCAGGCTGCGCTGCCGCGAAATCTTGATGAAGTCATCCAGGAATCCGACAAGCCCCATCCCCACCATGAGGAACAGCAGGATCAGGGCGGAGGCGGACGGGCCAGGCGAATCCGGATTCACCATGAGCATGATGAGGTGCGTCAGGCCGTAACTCAAAAGGACCGCTGCCACCACGACGGTCCCGCCCATGGTGGGTGTTCCGCGTTTGGTGTGGTGGGAGGTCGGGCCGTCGTCTCGGATGAACTGGCCGTAGCCGCGGCGGACCAGGAGCCGAATGAACAGCGGCGTGCCCACCAGGGCGAAGAGGAGCGCCAGTCCGGCGCCGATCAAAAGTGCAATCACAGCTGTGTGCTCCTTTCATCGGCGGGCTGCGGGGTTTGTGGGGGTAATGCTATCCGATCGCCCAAATGGCGAAGTCCCACGCTGTTGGATGATTTGAACAGCACCAGGTCGCCGGGTTTGAGTTCCGCTGACAGCAGCTCGTACGCGTCGTCGGCGGTCTCGGCGAAGACGCATTCGTCACCCCAGGAGCCCTCCTGGACGGCGGATACGTAGAGGGCACGGGCTTCCCGGCCCACTACCACTAGCCGGGAAATGTTAAGGCGCACCACCTGGGTGCCCACGGCCGTATGCTCGCGGATGGAATCCTCGCCGAGTTCGAGCATGGCGCCCAGAACTGCCCAGGTGCGCCTTCCTTGGCCCAGGTCCGCGAGTGTGCGCAGGGCCGCGCGCATTGACTCCGGGTTGGCGTTGTAGGCGTCATTGATGATGGTGACGCCGTCCTCCCGCTCGGTGCGCTCCATGCGCCACCGGCTGGCTGCCGTTTGGCCGCTGAGGGCCGCGGCGATGTCCGGGCCGGGAATTCCTGCCGCCCACGCGGCTGCGGCCGCTGCCAGCAAATTGCTGACATGGTGGGCACCAATCAGGCGGCTGCTGACGTGGTGGGTCGTGTCCGCACCGGGAAGGAGGAGTTCGAATTCGGGGTGGCCCTCCGCGTTGGTGTCCGCATTGAGCGCCTGCACGCCGGCGCCGGGCCGGCCTTCGGCGGAGAAGCCGACGACGGACGCGGAGGTGCGTGCGCGCATGTCCGCCACCCTCTCGTCGTCGAGGTTGATGATGGCTGTGCCGGAGGCTGCCAGGCCTTCCACGAGTTCGCCCTTGGCTCGGGCGATGTTCTCCACTCCCCCGAATTCGCCGGCGTGCGCTGTCCCGACGCCGAGCACCACTCCGATGTCAGGCCTGACCATCTCGGCCAGGTACCTGATGTGGCCGATGCCGGTGGCGCCCATCTCGATCACGAGGTAGCGGGTGTCGGTTCCGGCGGTGAAGACGGTGAGCGGCACTCCGATTTCACCGTTGTAGGACCCCCGCGGCGCCACAGTGGCGCCGTGCCGGGAAAGTATGCCGGCAAGCAGGTCCTTGGTGGTGGTCTTTCCGGCAGAGCCGGTGATGCCGATGACAGTCAGTTCTTCGTTGGCCTCCGCGCGGGCGGCACGGATCCTCCGGACGGCTTCCGCGGCCAGCGCGCCCATCGCGAGCACGGCGTCGGGAACCACCACGGACGGATACGGCGAACCGTCCGGTGCTGCCACTGGGCGCTCCACTAGTGCCAGGCTGGCACCGGCGGTGAAGGCGGCTTCGACGAAGTCGTGTCCGTCCGCATACTCGCCGGGTTTTGCGACGTAGAGCGATCCCGGCGTGGCTTCGCGGGAATCGGTGACCACCGACAGAGGCGTGATCCCGGGATCGGCGTCCAGGCGCCCTTTAGTGATGTCGGCGATTTCCGCCGCGGTAAATGCAATCATCTCGGTCTAGGACTCTATCCGGTCGTCTTGGAGAACGTTGAATCCCCTGGCTGTCAAGGCGCTGCGCAGTTCCACCCTGTCATCCAGTGCGAGGTTGACGCCTTTCACCTCCTGCCATACTTCATGGCCGCGACCGGCAACCAGGATGCTGTCCTGTGGCCGGGCGAGTTCCACGGCTCGTTGAATGGCCTTGTCGCGGGGGAAAACCTCCAGCACCTCGCAGGGCAGGGACTCACTGGCCCGGGCTTCCAGCGCCCCTGCGAGGACGTCGGCGCGGATGGCTGCGGCGTCCTCGTCGTGGGGGTCGTCGTCCGTGACGATCACGGTGTCCGCAAGCCGGGCCGCCATCGCGCCCATGGCCGGCCGTTTGCCCTGGTCGCGCTGGCCTGTGGCGCCAAACACCACGATCAGCCGGGATTCCGGTTCGGCCGACCGGACGGCTTCCAGCGCCCTGGCCAGCGCGTCCGTGTTGTGTGCGAAGTCCACCACGGCGGCCGGCCGCTCGGAGACCAGCTGCATGCGCCCCGGGACGGCCACCGTGAAGGGGTCGCCCGCATCCAAGGCCGCCTGCAGCGTAGCGGCGTCAACGCCGCCTGTAAGGACCATGACCGCGGCCAGGGCTGCGTTGGCAACGTTGAAGCTCCCGGGAAGCCCCGTGTGGACCGTCAGGACAGTGCCGCCGGGCCCGCTGAGCGTGAACTCCGTGCCAAGCCCGCGGGGCTTTGCCTCCGTGACGGTCCAGTCGGCACTGTTCCCGGGCACGGTGGCGAGCGTGGTGACGGGCACCTGGGTGCTGGCTGCGAGGCGGCGCCCCCATTCGTCGTCGACCGTCACCACGGCCTTCCGCGCGCGGGCGGGCGTGAACAGTTCGGCCTTCGTGGCGAAGTAGTCCTCCATGGTGTGGTGCAGGTCAAGGTGGTCCTGGGTGAGGTTGGTGAACCCTGCAACGTCGAACTGCACTCCGTCCACGCGCTGGTAGGAGATGGCGTGCGAGGAGACTTCCATCGCGGCCGCAGCAAGTCCTTTCTCCCGCATCAGTGCCAGCAGCCCGTGGACTTCCGGGGACTCCGGCGTGGTCAGGAGGCTCGGAATCGGTTCGCCGCCGGCCAGGATCTCGATGGTCCCGATCAGGCCCGGCTTTTTGCCCAGCGACCGCAGCAGCGAGGTGATGAAGTAGGTGGTGGTGGTCTTGCCGTTCGTGCCCGTCACGCCGAAAAGCTGCAGCGCCGCCCCCTCCTGGCTGCCCCGGTAGATCATGGCGGACAGCGGGCCCACCACGTTCCGCGGGGCATCGACCACCAGCACCGGAACCGACGTGTCGGAGGACAAGGCCAGGAGGCGGGCACCGGCGTCGTCCGTCACAATGGCCGCCGCTCCCGCCGCAATGGCCTGGGCAGCGAAGTCGGCGCCGTGCCGGGTTGCGCCCGGAAGGGCGACGTACAGGTCACCCGGTTCAACCGTCCGGGAGTTCAGGGAGATGCCGGTCACCGCCACGTCAGCGGAGGCTCCCGGAACTACGACGCCGACCGCCTCGCCGATGCTGTCCAGCCGGACGGCATCAACGGCGGACGGCCGGAAGCGGGGCTGGTCCGGTCCCAGCCGTGCGGGTCCTTGCAGGGCTTGTTCGTCCTGTGCTTGTTCGTCCTGTGCTTGTCCCTGCGGGGCTTGTCCCTGCGGGGCTGCATGATGGTGGGACGGGTTGAACTCTGACAAGGGATCTCCGATGGTGCTAGTGGACCGTGTCCGGCATGGATGAACCGTAGCAGCGGCGGCTGCTCCGGATGCTGCCGGGGTGTTACTTGGCGAACTGGGGCAGTCTGGCCGGCTCGCCCGTGGACGGCTGGACGTTGTAGGTCCGCAGTGCCTGGCTCATGACCGACCGGAAGACCGGCCCGTTGGTAATCCCGTAGATGCTGCCCTTGGGCCGCTGGAGTACCACCTCCACAATAAACCGCGGATCATCCATGGGTGCCATGCCCACCATTGAGGCCGTGTAGCCGCAGAACCCGGACTTGCCGTCGTCGCAGGGAGACTCGGAGGTGCCCGTCTTGGCTCCCACCCGGTACCCGTCGATGGCCGCGTCCTTGATCTGGCCCTCGGTGACTGCGCTTTCGAGGATGTCCTGGACCTGCTGGGCGGTGTCCTCGGAAACGATCTGCCGGGGCTCCGCGGCCGGAACCTTTTCCTCTGTTCCGTCAGCGGAGACATAGGAGTCGATCAGGCGGGGCTGGAGCATCACGCCATTGTTCGCGATGGACTGGAACGCGCGCACTGTCTGCAGGGTGGACTGCGAAACGCCCTGCCCGAACAGGACTGTATATTCCTGCCGGCCGTCCCACTGTTCCCAGGGCGTCAGGATGCCGGAGGCAGTGGCCGGCAGTCCGATGTCCGGGGCTTCGCCCACCCCGAACTTCTTCAGCCACTCGTAGCGCTGTTCCTTGCTCAGGCGCTGCCCGGCCATGACGGTGCCGGTGTTCATCGAATAGCCCAGGATGCCGGCCAGGGTCCGCTCCTCGGTTCCATGGGCAAAGGAGTCACTGAAGGTCTGCCCGTCCACCGTGTAGGTGGGTCCGAGGGTGAACGTGTCCAGCGGCTTGGCTTTGCCCTCTTCGATGAGCGCCGCCGCCGTCATCATCTTCTCAACCGAACCGGGCTCGTAGGCGGCCGTAACGGCACGGACGCCGCGGTCCTTGGCCGCTACCCGGCCAGGGTCATTCGGATCCGGCGAATTGGTGTCGGCCATGGCAACCAGGTTGCCCGTCTTGACGTCCATCACGATGATGACGCCCCACTCGGCGCCCAGTTTGTCCGACTGGCTCTGGATCGCCTGCTGGGCGAAGTACTGGAGGTCCGAGTTGAGGGTGAGCTTAACGTCCTTCCCGTCCTGCGGGGGCGTCAGTTCGTCAACCCCCACGGGGATCCGCAGGCCGTCCGCACCGATCTCAAAGAGCCGTTTGCCGTCCGAGCCCTTCAGGAGTTCGTCCTGGGTCTGTTCAATGCCGGCCTGGCCGGTGGTGCCGTCCTGGAGGAAGCCGATGATCCCGCCGGCAACCGACCCGTTGGGATAGACGCGCTTGCTGATGCCTTCGGTCACGATGCCGGGAATCTGGAGCTGCGAGATGCGGTCCTCGACATCGGGCTTTACGTCCTTGGCCACGATGTAATACGGCTGCTGCCCGGTGACGGCCTCGCGGATGGCGTCCTTCTCCATGCCCAGGGCAGCCGCCAGTTCCGTCAGCCCCTGTTCCCGGCTGACATCAACCAGCTTCTCCTTGGCGTCGTCCAGGCGCTTGAAAGTCTCCGTTTTTGTGTTGACCCGCTGGTCCACCACCACGTTGTAGCGGATCACGCTGTTGGCCAGCACGGTGCCCCGGGAGTCCAGGATGCTGCCCCGTTCCGCCGGCAGGACGGTCTGTTTCATCCGGCTGTTGAGGGCGGCTTCCGCCATGCCCCCTACATCGAGCCCCTGGACGAGGAAGAGTTTGCCGCCCACCACCAACAGGAGCGTCAGCATGATGCCAAGCCCCAGGCGCAAGCGCTTGGTGGCATTGGGCACTTTGCTGTTGACTGCCTTGCCGGACCTCTGCGCCACCGTGAAATTCCTTGCTGCTCGACCCTGCTGCCTGTCAGACCTGCCGTTTTACTGCCCGGGCACCTTCTGCTCGGGTGCGGGGACGGATCCGCCGTGGAGCTCCACTGCTGCAGCAGCCGCTGCGGCAGCCGCTGCGGGAAGGCCGGCAGGTGGACCGGCAGGCGTGGCCGCATCCGGGGTCGCTGCTTTGGAGCCCGCAGCATCAGCCGCTGCAGCACCCTGGGCTCCCGCCTCTGCCGGTTTGCGGCTTGCCAGCGGTTCACCCCTGGTTGCCGGCGGAACCACAATCAGCTGCCCTGCCACGGCAGGTGCGGGAATAACGGCCCCGGCGGGACCGCCCTTAACTGCCGGTGTCGCCTTGCCCGTGACCGTCAGGGTGGACAGGTCGATCTGGCCCTTGACCGTGGAGGCCACCATACCGAGCTCCGAAGCTTTGGCCGCCAGGTTCTGGGGCGCTTCGAAGTTCTGCACCTGCTGGGTGAGGTCCTGGTTCTGCTTGGTCAGCGTGCTCTGCCGTGCCCGCAGCTCCACCAGCTGGTACTGCGCGGTGGACACGGAGATGTTCAACACCAGCACGGCCACCAGGGCCACGGCAAGCAGGGCGAAGCAGAGCACTACGAATGGTGCGCGGCGCTTGCGGGGTACAGTACGCACCACTGACAGCGGAGTCCGGCCCTTCCGGCCGTCCGCGGGGGTCTGCGCCGGAAGGGCCCTGCCGGCCGCCGAACTGCCTGACGCGGCGGGAAAGTTCTTGACGGCAGCGGTGCTCATGCAGCTCTCCTGGCTCTGATTCGTTCCGCCGCGCGCAGCCTTGCTGATGCAGCGCGCGGGTTTTCGGCGATCTCGACGGCGGTGGGCACCTCGGTGCCTTTGGTCAGGGTCTTAAGTTCGGCCTTGTGTTCTTCCAGCTCCACCGGGAACCCGAGCGGAGCTGAGGATTTGGAACGTGCCTGCAGGACGCTCTTGACGATCTTGTCCTCGAGGGAGTGGTAGGACATGACCACGATGCGCCCGCCCAGGGCCAAGGAGTCGACGGCGGCAGGCACGGCGCGTTCAAGGACGTCGAGTTCTTCGTTCACTTCGATCCGCAGCGCCTGGAAAGTGCGCTTGGCGGGGTGCCCGCCGGACTTGGCCGCCGCTGCCGGAACTACCGCCCGGATCTGCTCCACGAGTTCTCCGGTGGTGGTGAAGGGCTTGGTGGCACGGGCGGTGACAATCCTGTTGGCGATCCGGCCGGCGAACTTCTCCTCGCCCCACTTCCGGATGATCCGGACGAGTTCCTCTTCGCTGTAGTTGTTCACTACGTCTGCCGCGGTCTGCCCACGGCTGGTGTCCATCCGCATGTCCAGCGGGGCGTCGAAGGAGTAGGCGAAGCCGCGTTCGCGTTCGTCCAACTGGAGGGATGACACTCCGAGGTCCATCAGGATTCCGTGGACTTCAGCAACGCCCAGGTCCGCCAGGACGTCCGCTATCTCGTCGTAAACGGCGTGCACCAGGTCCGTGCGGGCGGCGAAAGGGGCCAGCCTCTCCCCGGCGAGGGCGAGTGCTTCCTCGTCCCTGTCTATGCCGATGAGGTGCAGGTCCGGAAAGCGCTGCAGCATGGCCTCGGAGTGGCCGCCCATGCCCAGGGTCGCGTCGACGGCCACCGGCGTTTCGCCGCGGAGCCTGGCCGCCTCGAATCCAGGTGCCAACAAATTGATGCACCGGTCCCGCAGGACCGGCACATGGCGTTCGGACGTTGGCTTGGGGTGTTCGTTCATGCCTCGTCCTTTCTCGCCGTTGGTGTCACCTTGTGGTGGCTTCTGGGACCAGATCCCCATCCGCGCCTATCGTCCGCCAGCCTGGCTCCGGGGAAGTGAGCCAGGATGGCCAGCCGATGGGCGGCTGGAGATCTCATCCAAGAAGCTGCCTGCTGTCCTGTTCCGGTCAGAGAATGCCCGGAATGGGGTCATCAGTTTCAGAGAAGGCTGTTTCCTTCTCCGCGAGGTATTCATTCCAAGCCTGGGCGTCCCAGATCTCGGCCCGGGATCCGGCGCCTATCACGGCGAGTTCCCTGCCGAGGCCTGCGTATTCCCGGAGCGCGGGTGGAATGGTAACGCGCCCCTGCTTGTCAGGTACCTCGTCAGAGGCTCCAGAGAGAAAGACGCGGATATAGTCGCGTGCCTGCTTAGAGGAGATTGGCGCCTCCCGCATTTGCTCGTGGACCCGCGCAAATTCCTTCTCGCTGAAGACGTAGATGCAACGTTCCTGGCCCCTTGTGAGCACCAGCCCGCTGGCAAGTTCCTCCCGGAACTTTGCGGGGAGAATGATCCGTCCCTTTTCATCCAGACGTGGCGAGTGAGTGCCCAGAAACACTGGCCCACCGCCTGTCCGCTGTCAGGAACTGCACATCCCCTATGTTGCAACCACCCTCTTATGTCCTCCACATTACTCCACTTTCCCCCACAGTCAACGCGAACGCGGCCCGATGGCAGGTTATTTATGGGAAAAGAACGCCGGAATTGCAGGGATTCCTGCCGGTGGTGGGAAGTGGAGGACTTTTGCCCCACGGGCTGACGGCAAGTTCCTGGCGCCGGCATCACCTGCCGGCAAAACTGCTGGTGATCGCCCGGAATGCGCCGCATCCACGACGTTCTTCAATTCGGGCCGTATTTATCGGGCGCGCTTAAATGCGAAAAGACCCGCAAAGTGCGGGTCTTTTCGCCTGCCCCCTCCAACAGGGAGCAAAGTGGAGGTGCCGGGAGTAATTCGGCGGGAGGCGTTTAGGGTTCTCCCCTGCGCCTTTCATCCCACCGTTCCTCAAGGCTGCTCATAAAGGAACTCCTGGACTTCCCCGGCTTTCGGCCGCCGGCCTTGGATCCCGGCTTCGCCCCGGCCGAACTGCTCCGCATGGTGGCGAAATAGACGCCGCCGCCCATCACCACAAAGCCCAGGACTCCGACGAAGATGTTTTGGAGAGTGACACCCACGAGTAGCAGGAAGACGCCAGCCAGGGCGCAGAGGACGCCAATCACCACGTGCCTCGTGGACCATGAACGCCCCGGGTCTGAACCCATGGAATTCGCGAACTTCGGGTCGTCCTCGTGAAGCTGCTTCTCCAGCTGCTCAAGCAGCTTCTGTTCGTGCTCCGACAGCGGCATCACGACCTCCTTTTGTAGGCCAACGTCCGGGCTGATCCCAGCCACTACTTCTGCACCCTTAACGGCTGTTATGCCTAAGAGGTTCCCGCTCCGCCGGCAAAAGCGGAAATCGGTAACCCGGCATGCCGTCGCAGGAGCGGGAGCATGTCCAAGAGGGTCCGGCAGTAAGTCCAGTCACTCGAAAACTATGTATATCTAAGGATAGTTTGTCGAGGGCTGTTCTGAAAGACGGAAAAGACTTTGGCGGCGGCCCCGCCAAGGCTTCCGGCGGCCGTTATTCGGGGGTGTTTCCGGGCTCCATGAGGCGGGCGGGAAGGACGGACTTGCTGCCGAATTTGCGTGCCACTTCGTCGAGTGCCTGCTCAGCCGCCCGCCAGTTGTCGTCCCGCCGGTCGATGCTGAGCTGAAGCGAGGTCCGGGCAGCGTCTTCGAGCTGCTCGGCGCGCACCCCCACAAGCCGAACGGTCATTGCCCTGTCCCCCACGGACTCGAGCAGCTGCAGGGCGACTGCGTAGATCAGCTGGGCGCTGTCCACGGGAGTCTGGACCGTCCTGCTGCGCGTGATGGTGGAGAAGTCCGCGAACCGGAGCTTCAGGGCGACGGTCCGGGCCACCATACCTGAACTCCTCAGGCGCGCGGCCGTGCGGTGGGAGAGGCGCAGCAGTTCCCGGTGGAGCAGGGCGTCGTCGGCGGTGTCAACGGCAAACGTTTCTTCCGCCCCGATACTCTTCTCCAGCCGGACCGGGGTGACGGGCCGGGGGTCTATGCCCCAGGAAAGCTGGTGGACGTGCTCCCCCGTGGCGCCCAGCATCTTCTTCAGGGAAGAGACCGGCGTTGCCGCCACGTCCGCAACGGTCCTGATGCCCATCCTCGCGAGCACCTCCGCCGTCTTGGCACCTACTCCCCACAGGGCGCCGACCGGCAGGCTATGAAGATACGGCACGGTCTCATCGGGCGCGATCATGAGCAGTCCGTCCGGCTTGCAGCGGGTGGAGGCAATTTTCGCCACGAATTTTGATTCCGCTATCCCCACCGACGCCGTGATGCCCAGCTCAGAGCTAACCTGCCGCCGGATCATTTCCCCAATTCCCTTCGGCGCACCCAGGCGCCTGATGGCGCCGGTGACGTCGAGGAAGGCCTCATCGACGCTGAGGGGTTCGACGAGCTCCGTAATGGATTCGAAAATGCCCATCAGCTGGGCGGACACTTCGTAGTACAGCTTGTGGCGCGGTTCGATGATGACCGCGTGGGGGCACATACGGGCGGCCACGGCCATCGGCATGGCCGACTTCACGCCGAATGCCCTGGCTTCGTAGGAGGCTGAGAGGACCACGGAACGGTCCGCGGGGAACCCGACGATGACGGGCCTGCCCATGAGTTCAGGACGGGTCCGCAGCTCCACCGAGACATAGAAGGCATCCATGTCCACGTGCATGATGCACTTGCGCCTGCGTCCCGGAAGGCGCGCTCCGGGCGGCTGGTTCTTACCTTCGGGCCCCACGGCTGCAATCCTATCCGTTTTGTACTGACTAAACTGGAGGCTGAATCCGGCATCAACACCAGGAGGAATGTCCCTGTGACGGTCTTTGGAAACCTTAAGCCAGCAGGGTTGGCAGTATTCGCTGCCGGCGCGGCTTTGCTGCTTGCAGCCTGCAGCCCGACTCCGTCAGCAGCCCCGGATCCTTCTGCCTCCGCTTCGACTCCGGGAACTGCCGGATCAACCATCACAGCTTCCCCCAGCCCCTCCGCGTCGCCCAATACCTCGGCGACCGTCGGGGCGGTGGTGGAGGGCTTCCCGCAGCAGCTCCTTCCCCTTATGCCGGGAGCCAAGGTGGTATCGAGCAGCTTTGACAAGGCGTCAGCCCCCGCCACTGCCGCCCTGGTGGGAAGCATCGCAGCCCCCACCGCTGCGGTTGTGGACTATTACACCAAGGCCCTTGAAGGGCAGGGCTTCAAGGCAGTTCCTGGCGAAGCCGTGGGAGCAGTGGCGTCCAAGGACTTTGTCCGCGGGGACAACGAAACGGTCAACCTCTCGGTGGTTGAAGCTTCGGGCGTTGCCACATTCACCATCGGCGCCAACGTGGCAGCTGAGTCCGCCAAGTGACGGCAGCGGAACAGCTGAGGAATGAACAGGCAGACTTCGTTGCGGCGGTTGCCGGCGAGCTGACGGGGTTCCTCACCTCCCGGCAGTCCATCATGTCCGGCATCTCTCCGGATATCGAACCCCTCATGGGTTCCATCTCCAACCTGGTCACGGGCGGTAAGCGCCTGCGCGCGCTGATGTGCTACTGGGGCTGGCGAGGCGCGGGCGGACAGCCCGCCGCGCAACAGGTGGTGACCGCAGGCGCCGCACTGGAATTGTTCCAGGCGGCGGCCCTGATCCACGACGACATCATCGACCGGTCGGATACCAGGCGGGGCGGCCCAAGCGTCCACCGCCGTTTCAGCGAACTGCACGGGTCGCGGGGCTGGGCGCTGGACAGCGAACGGTTCGGGCACGCGGCGGCAATCCTGACAGGTGACCTGTGCCTCTCCTTCAGCGAAGAGGCGTTCACGGACATTGGCGAGCGGGCAGCCGCCGGCACCAGGGCCAGGCTGATTTTCAACCTCATGCGGGCGGAGGTGATGGCCGGCCAGTACCTGGACATCCTGGAAGAAGTTGCCGGTCCGGTAAGGGACCGGGCCGGGGCCGTTACCCGCGCACAGTCCATCATCCGGTTCAAGTCCGCAAAATACTCCACGGAGCATCCACTGGCCCTGGGTGGAGCATTGGCAGGAGCCTCGGATGAGCTGCTCCGCGGCTACTCCGCTTTTGCGTTGCCCTTGGGCGAAGCCTTCCAACTCCGGGACGACGTGCTGGGTGTCTTCGGTGATCCGCTGACAACCGGCAAGCCTGCCGGGGACGATTTGCGGGAAGGAAAGCGCACTGTGCTGGTTGCCCTGGCGCTGGACCAGGCATCGGCAGCCGAGTCTGCCTTCATCGATGCCAGGCTTGGCAGCCCGGACCTCTCCGAAGAGGACATCCTTGAACTCCGGCGCATTATCGAGGAATCCGGTGCGTTGGCGGCCACCGAAGTCCTCATCAATGAATTTGGGGCGGCCGCATTCGAGGCGCTTGAATCGCTCCCCCTGGACGAACTGCCGAAAACCGCCCTGCGGAGGCTGGCTGAAGCTACAGTCAGCCGCGCCTCCTGAGCAACCACGCTTTGTTGGCCGGGGATGGCGGGCTTTTGGTGTTGCCGAACATCCCCGGCCAGTGGTTTACCAGGCGAGGGTTTGGGCCCGTCGCCTGATTTCCGTTTTGCGGCCCTCGCGCAGGGCGTCAATGGGCCGTCCCCGCAGCGATTCATCCGGGGTAAAGAGCCAAACGATCAGGTCCTCATCGGAATACCCGGCGTCAGCCAGGACAACAATCGTGCCCTTGAGGCTGTCTACAACCTGGCCGTCCTGGATAAACTCGGCCGGCACGGAACGGATTCTTCGTTCCCCGACACGCAATGCCGCAAGGGCACGCTCATCAAGCAGGCTGTGAACCCTGGTGATGGAAACATCCAATAAACGGGCGACGTCGGGTAGGGGCAACCATTCGCCCACAAGCTCTTCTACATTACTCACGGATCAAGGTTGCCACGCTGTGCGCCCTGCCGCCTAGTCGATACCCCTATAGGGCGCTCCTGACCTGCAGACACACCCGGAATTCTTCCTTGCGGCCATTCCCGGAATTCTTGTGCTATTTCGAAATCCGTGAGAGATTCTCATTGACCACATACGTAACAAAATTAACAGCAGTAACAGTAGTATCGAGAAATGACAGCGGCACCCCGCCCGCGCCCGCAGTTGAGAAGAGGATTCTTTCCATGACGATGTCCCGCTCGCACAAGCAGCCCCCCAAGCCGAGCCTGCCAATGCTTGCTGCCACCACTGCGGCGTTGCCAGCGGTTGTATTGTCATCCTTGGCCTTGGCCCAGCCCGCTGCAGCCGTGCAACCAGTCCGTGCCATCCCGGGAACGCTTGCCGCAGCCATGAAAGCCCAGGCTGCAAAAGCCACTGCGGCGGTCATCCCCGCCTCCGCCGTGTCCACTGCCATCCCGGCCGCCTTTAGGCCTACCCAGCCGCAGGCGCCCGCCGAGTACACCATTGCGCGCGGCGATACCATCAGTGCGATCGCTGGAAAGTTCGGCCTCAACACCGCTGACATCCTGAAACTGAACAACCTCCAGCCGAACACCATCATTTACCCGGGCCAGAAGATCAAGCTCTCAGGCTCAGCCGCTGCGCCGGCCGCCCCCGCTGCCGCTCCTGCACCTGCCGCTCCCGCTCCCGCCGCGGCATCCGGTGCCACCTATACCGTCAAGGCAGGCGACACGCTGGGCGCCATTGCGGCCCGGCATAACGTGGGCCTGGCTGACGTATTTGCCTGGAACAACCTCAGCATGCGCTCCATCATCTACCCGGGCCAGAAGATCAAGGTGGGCGCCGGCGAAACTGCCCCGGCCCCCGCTGCCGCTCCTGCTTCGGCAGGCCTGGCCTCAACGTCCGCGCCGGCTGCGCCGGTACCGGCGGCTCCGGCTCCGGCGCCGGCTTCCGGCTCCTACACGGTGAAAGCCGGAGATACCCTTTCGGCCATCGCCACGCGCCACGGCGTAAAACTCTCCGAATTGCTCTCTGCCAACCGCCTGAGCATGACCAGTGTCATCTACCCGGGCAACAAACTGGCCATCCCTGGAGCCTCGGCCCAGCCGGCGGCCCCGCAGCCGGCTGCCTCAGTGACGCCCCTCGTCCCAAGTTCATTCCTCGGATTCAGTTACCCTTCTGCGGTGGTCAGCTCGGCCAACGAGAACAAAGCCCTGTTGAACGCCTCTCCGGTGCCCTCCCGCAGCGAAATGCGGAACATCGTGGCTGACACCGCGCGCAGGATGGGCGTGGAACCCTCGCTCGCCCTTGCATTTGCGCACCAGGAATCCGGGTTTGACCAGCGCGCAGTGTCTCCGGCGAACGCCATCGGAACCATGCAGGTCATCCCGAGCTCCGGGCAGTGGGCATCGGATCTGGTGGGGCGCAAGCTGAACCTCCTGGACCCCTACGACAATGCAACGGCCGGCGTCGCCATCATCCGCCGTCTCCTCGCCACCAGCAAGGACACGGACACTGCCATTGCGGGCTACTACCAGGGCCAATACTCAGTGAGCAAATACGGGATGTACGACGACACCAAGGCCTACGTCGCCGCCATCAAGGCCCACCAGAAGAACTTCGGCTGACCTGCACCGCCCGGCACCACCCGCAGCCGGCACGCAGGAAGATTTGACACGGGTCCGGACCGGCAACGGTTCGGGCCCGTTTCATTGCGGGGACTAGGATCGAAGGGTGCAGGAACACGTGTCAGACCCCCTTGTTGGGACACTGGTGGACAACCGGTATGCCGTCAGGTCCAAGCTTGCGCGGGGCGGAATGTCCACTGTCTACCTGGCCACGGACCAGCGGTTGGAACGGGACGTGGCGCTCAAGGTGCTGCATCCGCACCTTTCGGCAGACGAGAATTTCCTGGGCAGGCTGGGGCGGGAGGCGAAGGCAGCAGCCAGGTTGTCCCACCCCCATGTAGTGGGGGTGCTCGACCAGGGGAACGACGGCCGCACCGCGTATCTGGTCATGGAATACATCAGGGGCCACACCCTTCGTGACGTCATCGCCGAGAAGGGTGCGCTGCCGCCCCGACTTGCCCTCGCGCTGATCGACCCGGTGGTTGAAGGACTAGGCGCTGCGCATGCCGCCGGCTTCATCCATCGTGACGTCAAACCGGAAAACGTCCTGATTTCCGACGATGGACGGATCAAAATTGGAGATTTCGGGCTGGCACGCGCCGTCACCACTTCCACGAGCACCGGCGCCCTGCTCGGAACAGTTGCCTACCTCCCCCCAGAGCTCGTCCTTGGAAAGCCGGCGGACGCGCGCAGCGACATCTATTCCGTGGGCATCATGCTGTTCGAAATGCTCACGGGGCAGCAGCCGTTTAACGGCGATGTCCCCATCCAGGTGGCGTACCAGCATGTGAACGGGACAGTGGGACCGCCTTCGGCCCTGGTTCCCGGACTGGCTGCTGAAGTGGACGAGCTGGTGCAGTGGTGCACCTCCAATGATCCGGAAAACCGGCCCGTGGACGGGAACGCGCTGCTCCAGGAGCTTCGGCATATCCGGACCAACCTCACCGATGCGGAGCTGGACCTGCATCCGCCGGCGGCTGCGGCCGGAGGCGCCATGGCCCACTCCCAGGTTCCCGCACCGCCCACCGATCCCGGGCGGTTCCAGGATCCTGGCCACCAGAACCCCACAGAGGTAATCGGCCGGGCCAACAATCCAACAACTGTGATGCCGTTTGGCAAGCCGGCTGCGCCCGCCTACCCGCCGTCACAGGGCCAGCCTCGTTACGCCGGTCCTGCCCAACCCGAAGCTGCCCGGCACACCCTCACACCGCCCGGCGACGATGTCGAGCCGTGGTCTCCACCGCCTCCGACGCTGGGCAAGCGCGCCCAGCGCAAGGCGGACAAGGAGGACGAGAGGGCACGGGCCCGTGCGGCCGCCACCCCGGCCCGTACGCTGCGTGAGGGCAGCCCGCGCCGCCGGGGAATCCTGTGGATAGTTGTCCTGCTGATTGCTGCCCTCCTGGCAACCGGGGCGGGCTGGTTCTTCGGCATGGGCCCGGGCGCCGCCGCCACCATCCCTTCCGTGGCCAACAAGACAGTGGCGCAGGCACAGCAGCTCCTGGACGAGGCCGGGTTCCGGTCCACCACCAAGGACATTTTCGACGACGACGTGCCCTCAGGCCTCGTGGTGGGCAGCGAACCCGCGGCGGGCGCCGAAATCCGCAAGTTCCAGCCGGTCTCGCTACTTGTTTCCAAGGGTCCCCAGCTGTTCCCGCTGCCGAAGCTGGCCGGCGGCACCCTGGAGCAGGCCAAGACTGGCCTCAACGCGGCGGAAATGGCGCTCGGCCCGGTGACGGAACAGTTTCATGAGAAGGTCCCTGCCGGCACAGTCCTGTCCCAGGACCCCGCTCCCGGTACGGCCGTCCGGCATGGCACGCCCGTCAGCCTGGTGGTTTCAAAGGGTCCCGAGCCCATTCCTGTCCCTTCGGTGGTGGGCCAGGACGAGAAGGATGCCGTTGATGCCATCGAGGAGGCCGGCCTCACGGCTGAGGTTGCGCGCGAGGAAGTGTTCAGCAGGGACGTCCCGAAGGGCGCGGTTGTCAGCCAGGCTCCGGCTACCGGAACGCTTACCCGCGGCGGCACCGTCACGCTGACCATTTCCAAGGGACCCCGGATGGTGCAGGTGCCCAGCTTCATCGGCAAGCAGGCCGCTGATGCCCGGAAGGCCTTGGAGGGCCTGGGCTTCCAGGTACGCGTGAACAATATCCTGGGCGGCTTCTTCGGCACGGTCCGGGACCAGGATCCGGTTAACAAGGAGGTTCCGGAGGGATCAGTCGTTACCCTGACGGTGGTGTAGCCGGACCTGCCCGCCACACCACCGTTCACGTGGGAAGTGCGCGCCGCCTAGTGTTTGGCGAGGGCGCCGGCCACCAGGAACGCCATTTCCAGCGACTGCATGTGGTTCAGCCGTGGATCGCAGACTGACTCGTAGCGGTCCAGGAAGGCGTCCTGGTCCACGGGGTCGGCGCCGCCAAGGCACTCCGCGACGTCGTCGCCGGTCATTTCAACGTGCAGGCCGCCGGGAACGGTGCCCAGGGCGTGGTGCACTTCGAAGAAGCCGCGCACTTCGTCAATGACGTCGTCGAAGTTGCGTGTCTTGTACCCGTTGGGGGACGTGACGGTGTTGCCGTGCATGGGGTCGGTAACCCAGAGCACCTGCGCGCCTGACGCGGTGACCTTCTCGACGACGGCGGGCAGCTTCTCTCGGATGTTGCCCGCACCCATGCGGGTTATGAAGGTCAGCCGGCCGGGTTCGCGCTCCGGGTCAAGCTTGTCAATCAGGCGGAGCGCATCGTCGCCGGTGGTGGACGGGCCCAGCTTCACGCCGATGGGGTTCCGCACCCGCGACAGGAAGTCGACGTGCGCGTGGTCCAGTTCGCGGGTCCGCTCCCCGATCCAGAGGAAGTGCGCGGAGGTGTCGTAGGGGAATCCGGTGCGGGAATCGATCCGGGTCAGCGCGCGCTCGTAGTCCAGCAGCAGGGCTTCGTGGCTGGCGAAGAACTCGACGCGCTTGAGCGCCTCAAAGTCGGCGCCGCAGGAGGCCATGAACTTGATGGCGCGGTCAATGTCGCGGGCCAGGGACTCATAGCGTGCGTGTGCCGGGTTCTCGGTGAAGCCCTTGTTCCACTGGTGCACCGAGCGCAGGTCGGCGAACCCGCCCTGGGTGAAGGCGCGGATGAGGTTCAGCGTGGAAGCGGACGTGTGGTAGGCGCGGAGCATGCGCGAGGCGTCGTGGCCCCGGGACTCCGGCGTGAAGTCGTACCCGTTGACGATGTCGCCGCGGTAGGCGGGCAAGGTCACGCCGTCGCGGGTTTCGTCGTTGGAGGAGCGGGGCTTGGCGAACTGGCCCGCCATGCGGCCCATCTTGATGACCGGCATGGCCGCACCGTACGTGAGCACCACAGCCATCTGGAGGATGGTCTTGACGCGCGCGCTGATCTTGTCCGCCGTCGCGGCCTCGAAGGTCTCCGCGCAGTCACCGCCCTGCAGGAGGAAAGCCTTGCCCTGGGCAGCGGCAGCCAGGCGTTCGCGGAGGACGTCCACCTCGCCGGCGAACACCAGGGGAGGAAGTACGGAGAGCTCCTTCACGGAGGCTTCAAACACGTCCCGGTCCTGCCAGCTGGGCTGCTGGGAAATGGGGAGGTCCCGCCAGTCGTCGAGTCCGGGATAGTTGGCTGCTCCGCTCTGGGCGGTGCTGGACAGCGAAAAGGCGGGTTTTGCAGATAGCTCAGTCACCATCTAAGACTAACGGTCGCGCCGGGCCCCGGGACACCGTACCGTCACGCACCCGCCCGGGCGCGTCACAACCGCTTCACTCCCTGGCGGCAGCCCCGCCGTCGTCCTCCGCTTTCCGGAGGCCTCCGGCGCCTTCCGCCGGGCCCGCATCGCCGGACGGACTCCCGGCACCGGCCGCGGCAGGCGCCGGCGACACCAGGGGTTCCGCGGCGGCCACGGGTTCGGGGGGCTTTCCCGCCAGCCGGAGCTTCACCACGGCGGCGTACTCATCCACGTATTCCTGCCCGGAGAGCCGCATCAGTTCGAACATGATCTGGTCCGTGACTTTCCGCTGGATATCCCGGTCCTCTGCCTGGTCCCGATACCGGCTGAAGTCAAGCGGCTCACCGAAGATCATGCCGATCCTGCGGATGTTCGGCAGCCGCTTGCCGATGGGCTGCACCTTGTCCGTGCCGATCATGGCCACCGGAATCACCGGAACTCCGGCCTGCAGCGCAAGCCTGGCCACGCCCACCTTGCCCCTGTACAGCTTCGAGTCCGGACTCCGGGTGCCCTCCGGGTAGATGCCCAGCAGGCCGCCGTGGTTGAGGACCTCCATTCCGGCACTCAGCGAGGCGGCCGATGCAGCCCCGCCGGACCGGTCCATGGGCAACTGGTTGGTCAGGCGGAAGAACAGCGCGGTCAGCCTGCCCTTGATCCCGGTTCCGGTGAAGTACTCCGATTTGGCCAGGAAGACCACGGGGCGCCGCACCATCAGCGGCATGAAAATCGAATCTGAAAACGACAGGTGGTTGGAGGCGATAATGGCCGCGCCCTCGGCAGGAATATTGTCCAGCCCCTTAACCCAGGGGCGGAAAAGAAGCTTCAGCACAGGACCAAGGAAAATCCGCTTCATGACCCAATAGAACACGTGAGAAACCTCTCCGGAAGGCGGCCCCCGGACCCCGCGTCGGGCCTGGCCAGCAGTTCAATGCAACCCTACTCTAGTGAGATTTGTCCGGAACAGTGACACGATGGAGGCATGAGCGAAAGCAGCACCCCGTCCCCTCCTGCCGCTTTCAGCTATCCCGGCCACGGACCCAATGCACGCACCGGTGTGGCCATCTGCCACGGCTTTACCGGCAGCCCGCTCAGCCTGCTGCCGTGGGCTGAGCACCTCGCTTCGCAGGGTTATGCGGTCACCGTTCCCCTGCTGCCGGGCCACGGAACCGACTGGCGCCAACTGGCAGGGACACGCTGGGGCGACTGGTACCGCAGCTTTGAGGCTGCCTACCTGGAGTTGGAAGGACGGACCGACACAACCTTTGTGGCCGGACTCTCGATGGGCGGCGCCATAGCGCTGCTGACCGCTTCCCGGCACAACGTGGCCGGAGTGTCCGTGGTCAACCCGGGCCTGAGTTTCTACGACCGGCGGGTCCGGGTGATCGGCGTACTGAAGTATTTCCAGCGGACAACCCTTCCTATCCAGGAGGAACAGCCGACGGCGGCAGCCACCAATGACGGCGACTATTCACGCACTCCCCTGGCGGCAGTGCACGAACTGAAGAGACTTTTTGGTGCGGCGGCGCGGTGCCTGCCCACGGTGGCTGCCCCGGTCCAGGTGTTCAAGTCGCGCACGGACGCGGTGGTTCCGCCAACTTCGCTGGCACTGCTCCGAAAAGGCCTGGGCGGAAACCTTGCTGAAGTGGTGGACCTCCACAGCAGCGGACATGTGGCTACGCTGGACGTGGACGCGCCGGAGATCCATGCAAAATCCAGCGCTTTCTTCCACGCCCTCGCCCGCCAGAAGACCTCATTGGAGACCCCATGACCTCCGGCCCGGACCACAGCCCGTTCAGCAGCAGTTCCATCGGCGACGGGCCCCGCGTCGGCGTGGTCCTCTCACATGGCTTTACCGCCAGTCCGCACGGACTGCGCGCCTGGGCCCGGAGCCTGGCCGATGCCGGCTTCGCCGTCCGTATGCCCCTGCTGCCCGGCCACGGCACCAGCTGGCAGGAACTCGCACGGACGCGGTGGCAGGAATGGCACAGGGCGTTGGACGAGGCCTACCTTGAACTGGATGCGGACTGCGACTATGTCTTTGCGGCCGGGCTGAGCATGGGCGGGGCGCTGGCGCTGCGGATTGCGGCCACCCGGCCCGTGGCCGGCGTGATCGTGGTCAACCCGGGGCTGGTCATCGATGACCCGCGCGCACCGATCGCCGGGATCCTGAAGCTGGTGATGAAAAGTACGCCGGCCATCGCCAACGACATTCTCAAGGAAGGCATGGACGAGGGCGCCTACCCCCGGACCCCGGTTGCTGCGGCGCACGAAGTCAACAAGATGTTCAAGGACACCATCAGGCTCCTTCCCCGGATCACGGCCCCGGTCAAGGCCTTCCGCTCCACGGTTGACCACGTGGTGTCCGACTCAAGCCTCGTGGCGCTCCGCCGCGGGCTCACCCATGCTCCCCTGGACCTGGTCTACCTTGAGAACAGCTACCATGTGGCAACCCTGGACAATGATGCCGACCGGATTTTTCAGGGATCCGTTGAGTTCATCCGCTCGGTTGCTTCCGGCGGGGCTCCCGGGCGTTCAACGGCAAGTGCGCCCTCAACGCTGGAGGTCGCGTCCCATGAACAGGCCTGACCCGGGCTCCCCTGACCAGGGCGCCAACCAGGATGACGCCGTCTGGCTGGACCTGGTGGCCCGGCTGGAAGCCGATTCCCCCGCCGGAGGCACCGGCAGCGCCAACGGCGCCGGCACCGATCCGGGCGCTGCCGCCGCTCCACGGGACGATTCGACGGCGGGTGGACGGCCAGCCTCGTTCCGGGACTTCGATCCCTTGGGCCTGGCTGGCGCGGCACCTGCCGAGATGTCTGCGGCCGAACGGCAGGCTGCCGGGGACGACGCAGGCACAGGCGCAGACGCAGACGCTCCAGCCGGGCCACGCGACTATGACGTGGACGGGGAAGACGGTGCGTTCGTCCCGGAGGAACCACCCAGCCTCGCCGGTACGGATCCGCTGACCATGCTTGCCTGGCTCGCCGCCGTGGGCGGACCGGTGGCGCTGCTGTTCTCAGCGATGTTCTGGCGCTCCGCGCCGCTCCTGGCAATCGTGGGAATCGTCGCCGTGTTCGTGCTGGGAACCGTGTACCTGATCATGCAGCTTCCGCAGGAGAAGGACGAGGACGACGACGGCGCCCGCGTCTAGCGGCGCGTCCTGCTGCTGACGCGGGACAGATCGGCAGCACCGATGAGTCCGGCATTCGGCCCCAGGGCCGCCAGCTGGATCCCCGCGGCAGGCCTGAAACCGCGGCCCGTCAGGTTGCGGGCGAAAGCTTTGCGGGCAGGTTCCACCAGCAGGTCCCCTGCCGAGCACAGGCCGCCGCCGATGACGAAAAGTCCCGGGTCCAGGGCGGCAGCAAGGTTGGCGAGTCCCAGCCCGAGCCACTCCCCTACTTCCTCAAGCAATTCACGTGATACCGGGTCGCCTGCCAGCGCCAGTTCCGTCACGATCGCACCGGTGATGGCCTCGGTCCGCCCGCCCACGGCCGCTATCAGGTCCTGCGCCACCGGGGAGTTGGCCCGCGCCAGGATCCTTGCTTCCCGGCCCAGCGCATTCCCGGAGGCGTACTGTTCCCAGCAGCCGCGGTTTCCGCATTCGCAGCGGTGCCCGCCCGGCATGATGATCTGGTGCCCGAATTCCCCTGCCACACCGAAACGGCCGCGCTCCACCCTGCCGTCCATCACCATGGCACCGCCGATGCCGGTACCCAGCGTGATGCAGACCAGCCGGTCTTCCCCCTGGCCCGCACCGAAGCGCCATTCCGCCCACGCGGCGGCGTCGGCGTCGTTGGAAAGGAGCACCGGCCGGCGCAGGAGCCGCTGCAGGTTGGCGCGTAGTGGTTCATTGCGCCAGGCGAGGTGGGGGCTGAAAAGCACCGTCCCGCCGTCGAGGTCCATCCACCCTGCGGCGCCGATGCCCACGGACCAGATCCGGTGCCCCTTGCCCAGTTCCTCGACCAACTCCACGATGACCTTTTCCACTGCCCGGGGATCGCTGCCGGGGGTGGCACGCCGTGCCTCGCTGAGGATGCGGCCGTCTGCATCAACGACGCCGGCGGCCACCTTCGTCCCGCCGATGTCGATCCCAATGGCGAGGCCCTTGCGGCCGAGGCGCAGGTGCTCACGGAAGCCTTCGCCGTCGTGCCGCGTCCTTGCCCTGGAAGTGGTGGGCCGGCGCCTCCAGGGGGCAGGTCTTCTGAGGGGCCCGGCCTGTTCGCCGGGGGGCGGTACATACATAATCCCCCATTCTAGGTGCGCATATTCCGCCGAAGCCCGCGGCAGCCACGGATGCCGCCCACGTGTCTTCCGGCGTCGTTGACGGGAAAGTTACTGGCCAGTAACTTTATATACTGCACGGCCCCGCACCGGCGTACTAGGCTTTAGGCATGCCCCCGTGCGGGACCTCGGATATCAAAGGAGCTATAGTGCGCGAATTCAGTGTTCCGCCTCTTGTTGTAGTCCCACCGGAAACCAACATCACCGATCTGGTGCTGCGGCAGGCAGCCAAGGCCGGCAACCCCGCACTCTTTTCGCGGCGCGACGCCTCCGGGTCCTGGCAGGACATTTCCGCCACTGATTTCGTGGCCGACGTCCGGGCACTGGCAAAGGGGCTGATGGCCAGCGGAGTGGGTGCCGGCGACCGCGTGGGCATCATGTCCCGCACCCGGTACGAATGGTCCCTGGTGGATTTCGCAATCTGGTTCGCCGGCGCCGTCTCCGTCCCCATCTACGAAACTTCCTCGCCCTCCCAGGTGGCCTGGAACCTGGGCGACTCCGGCGCGGTGGCCGCTTTCGGCGAGGCAGCCCACCATGAGGACATCATCCGCCAGGCGGTAACGGCGGAAGGCCTGGCATCCCTCCAGCACGTGTGGCAGCTGGAAGGCGAGGGACTTGACGCCCTCCGCGAAGCCGGCCGGGAGGTCAGCGACGAGGATCTTGAAGCCCGGAGGAAAACAGCCACCCTGGGTGATACCGCCACCATCATCTACACGTCCGGCACCACAGGCAGGCCCAAGGGCTGCGAACTGACGCACGGCAACTTCGTCGAGCTTTCCGACAACGCACTGGCCATCATTGGCGAGATCGTCCACGAGAACGCGAAGACCATCATGTTCCTCCCGCTGGCGCACGTCTTTGCCCGCTTCATCTCCGTCCTGGCCATGGCTGCCGGCACCACCGTGGCGCACACACCGGATATCAAGAACCTCCTGGCGGACCTCCAGAGCTACGAGCCCACCTTCATCCTGGCGGTGCCGCGGGTCTTCGAAAAGGTCTACAACTCTGCCATGACCAAGGCGGAGGACGCCGGCAAGGGAGCCATCTTCCATAAGGCAGCCGATACCGCCATCGCCTTCTCCAAGGCACGGCAGGAGGGCCGCGTCGGCCTGGGCCTCAGGCTGCGCCACGCACTGTTCGACAAACTGGTCTACGGCAAACTGCGGGCCGCGATGGGCGGCCATGTTGCCCATGCGGTGTCCGGCGGCGGCCCGCTGGGCGAGCGGCTGGGCCACTTTTTCCAGGGCATCGGGCTGCAGGTGCTTGAAGGCTACGGCCTGACGGAAACCACGGCCCCCATTACGGTGAACACCCCGTCGCTGATCAAGATCGGGTCCGTGGGAAAGCCCCTGCCCGGAAATGCCGTGAAGATCGCCGAGGACGGCGAGATCCTCGCCAAGGGCGTGTGCGTAATGCGCGGCTACTACAAGCGGCCCGACCTCACCGGCGAAACGTTCGACGACGGATGGTTCCGTACCGGGGACATCGGCCGGCTCGATGACGACGGCTTTGTGTGGATTACCGGGCGCAAGAAGGAGATCATTGTCACCGCGGGCGGCAAGAACGTCATCCCCGCCCTGCTCGAGGACCAGATCCGGGCCGATGCGCTGGTCTCGCAGGTGCTGGTGGTCGGCGACAACCGGCCGTTCATCGGCGCCCTGGTCACGCTGGACCAGGAAGCCCTGCCCGGCTGGCTGCAGCGGCACAACCTCCCGGCAGACACTTCCCTGGCGGACGCCGCCAAGAACCCGGTAGTCAAGGCGGCAGTCCAGGACCTGATCACGGCCGCGAATGCGTCGGTTTCCCAGGCCGAGGCCATCAAGTCCTTCCGCATCGTGCCGGCCGACTTCACCGAAGCGTCCGGGCACCTGACGCCTTCAATGAAAGTAAAAAGGGCGCAAGTGATGAAGGACTTCGAAACGGTCATCGAGGAGATGTACAGCTCGCCTCGTCCGTAGGAAGCGCCGCAAAGAGGCAGGGCCCGGTCCGGCAGCGTGCGTAAAAGGGGCCCCGCGCCCCCGCTCGCCGCGAAGCGGCCTTAGCGGGGCGGGGGGGTATAGCACGCAGAGGATCGGGCCCTGCCTCAACCGCAGCCCACCACAAGGAAGGGTCCTCCCGACGGGGAGGACCCTTCAATTGTTAATCGAGCGTCCGGGCTCTACTGCTCGACTACCAGCAGCAGGTCCCCGCCCTCCACCTGCTCGATGGATGAGATGGCGAGCCGTGAGACTTTGCCGGCCACCGGCGTCGTAATGGATGCTTCCATCTTCATCGCCTCGATGGTGGCTACCGTGTCTCCTGCCTTGACCTCGTCGCCGGCCTTGACCGTCACCGTAACGGCGCCCGCGAACGGTGCGGCCACGTGGCCGGGCTGGGCCGGGTCTGCCTTTTCGGCAGCCTTCACGTTGCTGACCACGGAGCGGTCCCTCACCACGACGGGCCGGGACTGGCCGTTGAGGGTACACATGACGGTGCGCATGCCCTTTTCGTCCGCCTCGGATACCGCTTCCAGCGACGCGATCAGCCGCACGCCCTTCTCCAGCTGGATCTCGTGCTCAGTGCCACGCTGCAGGCCGTAGAGGTAGTCGCGGGTATCCAGGACGGAGATGTTGCCGTAGGTCTCGACGCTCTTCAGGTAGTCCTTGGTGGGTCCATCGAAGAGCAGCCGGTTCAGCGTGTGCTGGCGGGTCTTGGAATCGGACTTCAGGGCCGCGCTGTCCTCGGGGCTGAGCTCCACGTCCCTGACCTTCACGCTGCGGCCCTGCAGGGCCTTGGTGCGGAAGGGCTCCGGCCAGCCTCCTGGCGGATCGCCGAGCTCGCCGGACAGGAAGCCGATCACGGAATCCGGGATGTCGTAGTTCTGCGGGTTCTCGTTGAAGTCCGCCGGGTCCGCGTTCAAGCCCACCAGGTGCAGGGCGAGGTCGCCCACCACCTTGGAGGACGGCGTCACCTTGACCAGGTGCCCAAGGATGCGGTCGGCCGCGGTGTACATGTCCTCGATGGCTTCGAAGCGCTCCCCCAGTCCCAGCGCAATGGCCTGCTGGCGCAGGTTGGAGAGCTGGCCGCCGGGGATCTCATGCTGGTAGACGCGACCGGTGGGGCCGGGAAGGCCGGACTCGAACGGTGCGTACACGCGGCGGACCGCTTCCCAGTACGGTTCCAGCGAACTGACCGCAGCCAGGCTGAGCCCCGTGTCCCGCGGAGTGTGCGCCAGGGCTGCCACCAGGGCAGAGGCCGAGGGCTGGCTGGTGGTTCCTGCCAGCGACGCCGACGCGACGTCCACAGCGTCAACACCGGCATCCACGGCGGCCAGCAGCGTGGCCAGCTGGCCTCCTGCCGTGTCGTGGGTGTGCAGGTGCACCGGCAGGTCGAAGCGTTCCCGGAGGGCTGAAACGAGTTTCGCTCCCGCGGCGGGACGGAGCAGGCCGGCCATGTCCTTGATTGCCAGGATGTGGGCGCCGGCGTCAACGATCTTCTGGGCAAGACCCAGGTAGTAGTCAAGCGTGTAGAGCGTCTCTTCCGGATCCAGCATGTCCCCGGTGTAGCAGAGTGCCACCTCGGCCACCGCGGTGCCGGTGGCCCGGACCGCACGGATGGCCGGGGCCATCTGGCTGACGTCGTTCAAGGCGTCGAAGATCCGGAAGATGTCGATGCCGGTGGCGGCAGCCTCGTTCACGAAGGCTTCGGTCACCTCTTCAGGGTACGGCGTGTAGCCCACGGTGTTGCGGCCACGGAGCAGCATCTGCAGACACACGTTGGGGAGCGCCTTGCGCAGCGCAGCGAGGCGGTCCCAGGGGTCTTCGCCGAGGAACCGGAGTGCCACGTCGTAAGTGGCCCCGCCCCAGGCTTCAACGGACAGCAGTTCCGGCAGCAGCGCGGTGACGGCGGGTCCGGCCGCCACCAGGTCGCGGGTGCGGACGCGGGTTGCCAGCAGCGACTGGTGGGCGTCCCTGAACGTGGTGTCCGTGACGGCCACCGCGTTCTGTTCGCGAAGCGCCTTGGCAAAGCCTTCGGGGCCCAGCTCGAGGAGCCTCTGCCGGGAGCCCGGAACGGCCTGTTTGTCCTTGACCGACGGCAGCTTGCTGGCCGGGTTGGAGTGGACCTTGAGTTCGCCGTTGGGCTTGTTGACCGTGACCTCGGCCAGCCAGGTGAGGAGCTTGGTGCCGCGGTCCGCAGAGACGCGGGCCTTGAGCAGCTGCGGGCGCTCGTCAATGAAGGAGGTGGCGACGTCCCCCGCGATGAAGTCGGGATCGTCAAGCACTGCCTGCAGGAAGGAAATGTTGGTGGAGACGCCGCGGATGCGGAATTCCGCCAGGGCCCGGCGTGCACGGGCGACGGCGGACGGGTAGTCCCTGCCGCGGCAGGTGAGCTTGACGAGCATGGAGTCGAAATGGGGGCTGATTTCGGCACCGGAGTAAACGGTGCCGCCGTCGAGCCTCACACCCGCGCCGCCGGCGGACCGGTAGCCGGTGATCTTTCCGACGTCCGGACGGAAGCCGTTGGCGGGGTCTTCCGTGGTGATGCGGCTCTGCAGCGCCGCGCCGCGCAGCTTGACGGTGTCCTGGGAGAGGCCGAGGTCGGCGAGTGTTTCTCCGGCGGCGATCCGCATCTGTGCCTGCACCAGGTCGACGTCGGTGACTTCCTCGGTGACCGTGTGTTCCACCTGGATGCGCGGGTTCATCTCGATGAAGACGTGCTGGCCGGCGCGCTCCCCGACCGTGTCCACAAGGAACTCCACCGTTCCGGCGTTGACGTAGTTCAGGGCCTTGGCGAACTTGACGGCATCCCGGTACAGCGCCTGCCGGATGCCCTCATCGAGGTTGGGGGCCGGGGCGATCTCGATGACCTTCTGGTGGCGCCGCTGGATGGAGCAGTCGCGTTCGAAGAGGTGCATGACGTTGCCCTCGGCATCGGCCAGGATCTGGACCTCAATGTGCCGCGGGCGCAGGACGGCCTGCTCCAGGAACATGGTGGGATCGCCAAAGGCGGCATCGGCCTCGCGCATGGCTGACTGCAGGGCTTCGGGCAGGGCCTCACGGGTGTCCACCCGGCGCATGCCGCGGCCGCCGCCGCCGGCCACTGCCTTGGCGAAGATGGGGAACCCGATCTCGTCGGCCGCAGCGATCAGTTCGTCCAGGTCCTTGGAGGGCGCGCTGGACTTCAGGACGGGAACGCCGGCGTCGCGGGCTGCCTTCAGCGCCGCTACCTTGTTGCCCGCGAGTTCCAGGACCTCAGCAGGCGGACCAACAAAGGTGATGCCCGCGGCCTTCGCGGCCCGGGCGAGGTCCGGGTTCTCGGAAAGGAACCCGTAGCCCGGGTAGATGGCGTCCGCACCGGACTCCTTTGCCACCCGCACTACTTCTTCTACGTCCAGGTAAGCCCGGACGGGGTGGCCCTCTTCGCCAATCAGGTAGGCCTCGTCCGCTTTCTGGCGGTGGATCGAGTTTCTGTCTTCATGGGGGAAAACGGCAACCGTCTTGGCGCCCAGCTCGTAGCCGGCGCGGAAGGCCCTGATCGCGATTTCGCCGCGGTTGGCCACCAGAACTTTGGAAAACATACTTCTCCTGCATCATTGCGGGTGGATCGGTGAGTGGTCACAGTGTCTAGGACCTACAAGGACAAACACAAATCTTTGTGGCCACCATCACTAATTTCCCCGTCATGTCCCGAAGCCTTCTGCCGGCTCGGGCGGAAACCGCCCCGCCAGCACAGTCGGTGCCATGCCGACGCCCAATAAAGCAGGATTCGCCGACGCATCAACATATGATGAGTAGGGCGGCAGGACCGTCCGGCTTCGGCACTGCCGGAGCAAACATTACCCCCAACACGGCATCCGGCGTTAGGTTTTGGTCTCTCAAGTGCAAGTAGTCAGCATCAGCAGCCTTAAGGGTGGAGTCGGCAAGACTTCCGTCACCACAGGATTGGCGTCTGCGGCGCTGGCCGCGGGCATCAGCACGCTGGTGGTGGACCTTGATCCGCACGCGGATGCCACCACTGCGTTGGGAGTCCAGCCCGGCGACCAGCTGGATATCGGCCGGATGCTCAAGAGTCCCCGCCGGGCAAAGCTGTCCGAAAACGTGGTGCGCAGCAGCTGGACCGCCAAGACCCAGTCCAACGGCACCGGCTCCGCCGTACTGGACGTCGCCGTCGGCTCTGCCTACACCGGCATCTATGACCGGCCGGACCTGGGCCGCCGCGACCTGCGCAGGCTCTCCTCTGTCCTGGCCACCGGGGACGACTACCAGCTTGTCCTAGTGGACTGCCCGCCGTCCCTGAACGGCCTGACCCGGATCGCCTGGTCCGCCAGCGACAAGGTGGCGCTGGTTGCCGAGCCCGGCCTGTTCTCGGTGGCCGGCACCGAGCGGACCATGCGGGCCATCCAGCTTTTCCGCCAGGAGTTCGCCCCCAACCTTTCCCCGGCAGGCATCGTGGCCAACCGGGTGCGGTCGGGTTCCTCGGAACACGCGTACCGGCTTGCGGAGATGGAGTCCATGTTCGGAGAACTCCTCCTGAGCCCGCGGATTCCGGAACAGGCCAACTGGCAGCAGATCCAGGGCGCCGCCCACCCCGTGCACCACTGGCCCGGTGATTCCGCGAAGTCCGCTGCGGCCCTGTTCGATGAACTGCTGGCCAACCTGATGGCTGTGGGCAGCGGCCTGCGCAGCCGCGCCAGGTAGGGCAACCCGCCTGGTTAACAGCCAAGGGGCCGCCCTCCGGATGGAGAGCGGCCCCTTGCTCAATATTTCAGCTGATCTTGCGCGCTGCCCTGCGCTTGCTCAGTTCGTCGTCCGGAAAGGACGGCTCAGCGGCATGCTCGCTGGGAAGCGAGGCCAGGCTGCCCTCCACCTCACGCCAGACCCGTCCGACAGCAATGCCGAACACACCTTGGCCGCCCTGGACGAGGTCGATGACCTCGTCAGCGGAGGTGCACTCGTAGACGCTCGCGCCGTCACTCATCAGGGTGATCTGGGCGAGGTCTTCGACGCCGCGTTCCCGCAGGTGTTCCACGGCGGTGCGGATTTGCTGCAGCGATACCCCTGTGTCCAGGAGCCTCTTGACGACTTTCAGGACCAGGATGTCGCGGAAGCCGTACAGTCGCTGGGAGCCGGAACCGGCGGCGCCGCGGACCGCGGGCTCCACCAGGCCGGTGCGTGCCCAGTAGTCGAGCTGGCGGTACGTGATGCCGGCCGCCTTGCATGCGGTGGGCCCGCGGTAGCCCGCGTCCTCATCCAGCACAGGAAGGTCTTCGGTAAACAGGAGGCCCTGGGCACCGCTCGCCGGCACAGCAACACCAGCCGTGGGCTGCTTCAGCCCGCCTGCTTCACCTTTGGGACTCACCTGGATCCTCCTTGTCATACGCTCCCGGGGAAACTGCTGCAGCAGCAGTGCATGAAGACCATGCATGTAATTTTCGCGGGGCGCACTTTCCAGTGTGACTTGCGCGGCTGCCGTAAGCAATGGGAACTCGATACTTCGACGTTAGGCCCGGGGGGTCGCAAGGTCAAAGACCCTGCAGGGTTAAAAGGGGCGTGTCGAAAGATTCACCCTCAACTTTAACCTTAACGTGACCTCAGCCGTCGAAGTCCTCGGGCTCAACATCGTCCAGGAACTCCCGGAACCGGCGCAGTTCGCGCTCTTCATCAACGGTGGGACCGGGTTCCGTGTCCTCGCCCTCGTCATGCTCGGTGATGCGGACTCCGGCCTCATCCATGACTGAATCCGCGCACCAAATCCGGCACTTTGCGCGCAGGGCTATGGCCAGCGCGTCCGAGGCCCGCGAACTGACTGTTGTCCCGTTCTCGAACTGCAGCTGGCCGTAGAAGATGTTGTCCTCCACCGCAACGATGTTCACGCTGACCACCGAGTGCCCCAGCGACTCCACGACGTCCACCAGGAGGTCGTGGGTCATGGGGCGGGGCGGGACCACGCCCTGCTGGGCAAGGGCAATGGCACTGGCTTCAGGCGTCCCGATCCATATGGGGACATGCCGTTCCCCGTGCATTTCCCGAAGCAGGACCAGGGGCTGGTTGGAAGGCAGTTCGATGCGAACGCCCACAATCTCGACTTCAATCATCAGATGTCCATGCGTGAGATATGGTCCTGCACCAAGGCACGGTGCAGGGTGAGGCAGAGGTCGCTAATCTCACGGGCGGCCTCAGCTGCCCGTGCCTGGGACGCGGAGTCCTTGCGGGACGCCAATGGCGCCACGACGCGCTCCACCAGGCCAAACTCCCGTTCCGCAGCCGCCTGGAAGGGGCGGAGGTGGCGGGGTTCAAGCCCGTGGCTCTCCAGCTGGACGCAGGCGCGCGCCACCTGGAGGGCGTGCTCATCGAACTGGCCATTGCTGTGGCTGATCAGGCCGAAACTCAGGAGGGACTGCAGCAGCGGCACACTGGCACCGGATTCCGTGCGGAGCTGCTCTTCCGTAAGCTTGCGCCCCCGGTTCTGCAGTTCCGCCGCCAGCTCATCCGAGACGATGCGCGGGGACACCACGACGCCGGGCGGGAGGTTCTCGGGGCGTTCGCCCCTGTCGATGGCATCGAGGTAGTCCTTGATGACTTTCAGGGGGAGGTACTGGTCACGCTGCAGGGCCAGGACGAACCGCAGCCGCTCGACGTCGCCGTCCGAGTACTGGCGGTAGCCCGCCGGTGTCCTGCGCGGGTTGATGAGCCCTTTTTCCTCAAGGAACCTGATCTTGGACGCAGTCATGCCGGGAAAGTCCCCGCTGAGCTGTGCGAGGACTTCCCCGATGTTGAGGACCTGGGGTCCCCGGCGTTCCGGTTGTGCCATTGCCACAGGCAGCGGTCCCCGGTTCAGCCGCGGCCTGCAGCGTTGGCAGGGCTCATGTAGAAGGTGAGGCGGAACTTGCCGATCTGGACTTCGCTGCCGGACTTGAGCTCCACGCTGTCCACGCGGTCGTGGTTGACGTAGGTGCCGTTCAGGCTGTTTTTGTCCACCACTTCGAAACTCCGGGCGGTGCGCCGGAACTCGACATGGCGGCGGGAAACGGTGACGTCGTCCAGGAAGATATCCGCATCCGGGTGCCGTCCGGCCGTGGTGACATCGGAATCAAGCAGGAAGCGGGCGCCGGCGTTGGGGCCGCTGTGCGCAACCAGCAGTGCTGACCCGGCCGGGAGCGCCTCAACCGAGCTGCGCTCATCGGACGAGAGTTTGGGGGCAATCGTGGGCTCATCCCTCACCGGGGTGAGATGGATCGAAGTAGTCTCCGACGCCCTGGCCGCACCCGAGCCGTGTTCCCCGTCGGCAGGGTTCTGTGTGTGGCCAGCCATGGACTCCTCCTCTTTCCGTTGCTGCCCTCAGGCCTGCAACCAACATCTGCCCTCCGGACCTGCAACGCAGGCCCGGTCCCGGCCCGCCGATCCGGCCGCTGACGTGCGAAGACGTTCTGCCTTCACGGCGGGGCCGGACCGGAAATACCGGTTAGCTTTAGCCTACCTGCTGTTCGTACTCCGATGCACTGAGCAATGATTCAACGGCGTCAGCTTCGGCGAGCTTGATCTCAATGAGCCACCCTTCACCGTAGGGATCTGTGTTGATCAGCGCGGAATCGGTGTCCAGTGACTCGTTGCGGGCCACAACTTCGCCGGTTACAGGGGCATAGATGTCGCTGACGCTCTTGGTGGACTCCACCTCGCCCACAACTTCGTTCGCCGTAATCTTGGTGCCAACTTCAGGCATCTGGGCGTAGACAACGTCCCCGAGTGCGTCCTGGGCAAAGTCGGTGATGCCTACCCGGACCACGCCGTCGGCATTGGGGGCGGTGACCCACTCGTGTTCGGCTGTGTAGGACAGATCTTCGGGAATGTTGCTCATCAGGGGCCTTTCATCGGGTCGAACACCAATGTCAACGGGGCCCCGGAACGGGCCGCCGCTGAAAGTATAGGCACATCTGCCCGGGCGTTCGGCGGGGTTTCTGCCAAGATGGGACGCATGAGCGCATGCACAGCCGGCGTCCACGTCGGGGAAGGCAGCTAGCGGATGCCTGAGCTGCCCGAGGTCGCCGGCCTTGCCGGGTTCCTGAGTGACCACCTGCAGGGAGCGGTCGTGTCAAAAGTGCAGATCGTTTCCTTCGCCGTCCTCAAGACGGCCGATCCCCCGTTCAGCGCCCTCGAGGGCAGGACCGTCACAGGCGTACGGCGCTTCGGCAAGTTCATCAGCATTGACACCGGCGGCCTCTCCTTCGTCTTTCACCTGGCCAGGGCCGGCTGGGTCCGCTTCACGGACTCCCCCACCGACGCCCAGCTGAAAATGGGAAAAGGGCACATCGCCGCCCGCCTTGCCTTCACCGGCCCCGGGGGCCCGCGCGGCTTCGACCTCACCGAGGCCGGAACGAAGAAGAGCCTTGCGGTCTACGTGGTCCGGGATCCGCAGGAAGTGCCGGGTATAGCGTCGCTGGGGCCGGACCCCTTCGCTGAGGCGTTCGACGCCGACATGCTGGCTGAGATCCTTGCCGGCAGCTCCCAGCAGATCAAGGGGCTCCTGCGGAACCAGGGCGTCATCGCCGGGATTGGGAACGCCTACAGCGACGAGATTCTGCATGCGGCAAGGATCTCCCCCTTTGCCACGGCCAAGTCCCTGGACCGCGGAACCGTCCAGGTCCTGTACGACGCCATCCACACCATCCTTGGCACGGCGATGGCCGAGGCGCAGGGCAAGCCGCCCAAGGACCTGAAGGACGTCAAACGGAGCCACATGCGCGTCCATGCGCGGGCCGGTCAGCCGTGCCCCGTGTGCGGAGATACTGTCCGCGAGGTTTCCTTCGCCGATACTGCCCTGCAGTACTGCCCCACCTGCCAGACCAAGGGCAAGATCCTGGCTGACCGCAGGACCTCTAAGTTCCTGAAGTAGCCAAGGCAATGCGGCGGTGCGTTTACGGGCTGTTAGAGGCGCTGGAGGAACCAGCCTTCAAGCATCTCAGTGTTCCATGATGGTGCGCGGACAAGGATCATGTCCCGGTCCTCATGGAGGACCTGATTGACGCCTTCAGCACCAGATAACTCGCGGACCAGCCGTTCCACGTCGGCCGACCGTTCATGACAGAGTTCATCGCTTAAACCAATCTCGAAGTCGTACCCGCCCGGTTCGCCCCGGATGTCCTCAACCTCGAGAATGGGCTCAGGCTCCGTGGTTCCGTCAGTGAGCACTGATTCTTGGTTTAGTTGTTCGATTAGCGCCCGCGCGTACGCCTCGATCCTGTCATCGGACGATTCCCGGACCCGGTTTAGTGAGGCGCGCGCGTCCACTACCGGCAGCCCGGGCAGGAAGTTATGGGTCTCTCCCGTGCCGCTGACGAGGACCGGATGGTTGTTCAGGTGGTAGCGCTTTTGAGGACCGCGTGCCACGTCCCACCGTGCATTGGGAGCATGCCCGAGCACGACTTCCGCCAGGTAGGACACAAGGCCGTCCAACAAAGTCAGGGATTCCAAGGAAAGGGTGCGCTCTTCCGCGGTGGTGAAGCGTTCCCACGATGGCCACATCTCCGGCGGCACGGAGGCGGGGTCGGTGGCACCGTAGGCATCCAGCCTGGCCAGATGGGACAGCAACCAACGCCACAGCGGCACCAGGCTCTCAAGGCTTCCGTCGAGAAGTGCTTGGGGGTCCTGCCCGTCTTCCACCAAGCGCTCCCGAAGCAGCGCAAGTGCGGGACCGCGTTCTTCAAGAAACTCTTGGAGGGCGGCCGCGGCCTCGGGTCTAGTCAGTTCGCGATAGTTAGTCATGGCAGATGGACAATGTAGGGGGATACCTTTCGCGTCGAGCAAGTCCAGTACGCGTGGATCCCACCGGACTTGAGAACTGACCGCCTCACGTCAGCCCCTTGATTCCGTGGTGATGGTAAGCGCAGGACCGCCGGCAAATTCACATGAAAAAACGTGGCGCACAGGGCGCCGTCCCCGCAACAAGCATCGTTGCTCCCCAGCAAGCGTACGGATAGTTGGGCCAAACGTATGGCAGCAATAATCAAAACACTAGAGAAACCTGCTGAGCGTTTTAGTAAAAAGGACGACAGGTCTGGTCACACCCAACGGTGCTGGTTGAGGTTTCATCGGGCGGGATTCCCACGGTGGTTGCGGACACGGCCAGTTAAACACCACAGGCCGCCTCCGGATTTCTCCGAAGGCGGCCTGTGGTGTTGTGGTCGGGCTGACAGGATTTGAACCTGCGACCCCTTGACCCCCAGTCAAGTGCGCTACCAAGCTGCGCTACAGCCCGCTGGTTCCGCCGTTCTCCGCTGAGCTGAACCCTCAAATCACTCCGAGGATTTCACCAGCAGTCCGGCCGAACCACCTAGAAGAGCTTACACGATTCCGGAGGGTGCCAGTGACACTTTCCGGCTTCCGGCGCTCCGCGTGTTGCGGAGATCACCGGAATCAACGCTTCTTGCCCCGCTTTTCCCGGACCCGCATGCTGACCTCGATGGGGGTGCCCTCGAAGCCGAAGGTTTCCCGGAGGCGGCGGGTGATGAAGCGGCGGTATCCCGGGTCCAGGAATCCGGTGGTGAACAGCACGAACTTCGGGGGCCGGCTGGACGCCTGGGTGCCGAAGAGGATGCGCGGCTGCTTGCCGCCTCGGACGGGGTGCGGGTGCGCGGCAACGAGTTCGCCGAGGAAGGCGTTCAGGCGGCCGGTGGCGATGCGCTTGTCCCAGTTCTCCAGTGCCAGGTCCAGGGCGGGAACCAGGCGGTCCTTGTGCCACCCGGTCTTGGCAGAGATGTTCACCCGGGGTGCCCAGTTCACGTGAGCCAGGTCCTGCTCGATTTCACGTTCCAGGTAGCGCCGGCGTTCGTCGTCGAGCAGGTCCCATTTGTTGAACGCCAGCACCAGGGCACGGCCAGACTCAATGGCGAGCTGCAGGATCCGGACGTCCTGCTCGCTGAGGACCTCATCCACGGCGAGGAGCACGACGGCGACCTCCGCCTTTTCGAGTGCGGCCTGGGTCCGCAGGGAGGCGTAGAAGTCCGCCCCCTGCGCCATGTGCTGGCGGCGGCGGATGCCTGCCGTGTCCACGAAGCGCCACGTCCGGCCGCCGAGTTCGATGAACTCGTCCACGGGGTCGCGGGTGGTTCCGGCCGTGTTGTCCACCACTACGCGCTCGGTGCCTGCCAGCTTGTTCAGCAGCGAGGACTTGCCCACGTTGGGGCGGCCGATCAGGGCAATGCGCCGCGGGCCGCCGGAACGGTCGGTTCCCTCAATGGTGGAGAACTCTGGGAGCACGTCCATCACGTGGTCCAGCAGGTCCGCAACCCCGCGGCCGTGCAGCGCCGACACCGGGTAGGGCTCACCAAAGCCCAGGCCCCACAGGGTGGCCGAGTCCGCTTCCTGCGCAAAGTCGTCCACCTTGTTGGCCACCATGATGACCGGCTTCTTGCTGCGGCGGAGCATCTTCATGACACCTTCATCGGTGGCCGTAGCCCCTACTGCGGAGTCCACCACGAAGAGCACGGCGTCGGCGAGTTCAACGGCCATCTCGGCCTGCTCGGCCACGCGGGCGTGGATACCGCGGGCATCGTGTTCCCAGCCGCCGGTGTCCACGAGGGTGAAGTTGCGGCCGTTCCAGCTGGCGGAGTACATGACGCGGTCGCGGGTGACACCGGGGGTGTCTTCAACCACTGCTTCACGCCGGCCCAGGATGCGGTTCACGAGGGTTGACTTGCCCACGTTGGGGCGTCCGATGATGGCCAGGACCGGATCAAGCTTGACGGGGCCGTCGAAGTCCTCGTCGCCGTACTCGCCGCTGAGCAGTGCGGCGTCTTCCTCGTCGAGGTCATAGTCCTCCAGGCCCGCCCGGAGGGACGCGGCGCGGAGCTCGGCCTCCTCGTCGTCAATGGCAGCCAGCCGTTCGGCCACCTGGTCCGTGCCCGTGGGCGTGTAGTCGTCTTCGCCGGCGCCGGGGTGGCCGGGAGTTTGAGTCATATCGCTCATTGCACTGTCCTTAGTGGTCATCTGCCGGCGTCCCGGCTACTGCTGTTAAGTCTTTATGGGCATCTGCCGTGGGCAGGGGCTGCCCGCTGAGTTGAACGGAGTCCTGGACGTGCCCAGCCAGCGCAGCGCGGATTTCCAGCGCCGCCCTGTCCATTGAAGCACGCCCGCTTTCCCCGGCCCTGCGGCCAAGGGTGAGGGCATTTCCGAAGCTGACGTGGAAACGCCTGCCCGGCCGTGGCACTGAATCAAGGTGTTCGTCGCCTCTGCGCGTACCCAGGATGGCCACCGGAACCACCGGCGCTCCGGAGTTCAGCGCCAGCCAGGCCACGCCGCCGTTAATGTCCGCAGCCGCCCCGCTCCCCCGGGTACCTTCGGGAAGGATCCCTACGCACCGTCCGGCGTCGAGCACTTCCTTGCAGCGCTGCAGTGCCGCGCGGTCGCCCCTCCGGTCCACCGGCAACTGGCCCGAGGCGTTGAGCACCCGGCCGAGGAATCCCTGGAACATTTCCTGCTTGACCAGGATGTGCATGGGCCGTGGCGAGGCACCGAACATGACCGGCCCGTCCAGGAAGCTGATGTGGTTCGCGGCGAAAATCACCGGGCCTCCGGTAGGCACGTTGTCCTTGCCCGTGACGGTGGTCCGGTACACCAGATGGTCGAGGATCCAGCCCACAGGCCTGCTCCACGTCATGGTCAGCCCGGACGGGACACCCCGCTTGCCGTCAGTCACGGTTGAGGGCCTTCGTGACGATCACCAGGGCCGCTGCTACGGTCTGCTCGAAGTCGAGGTCCGATGAGTCCAGCGTGACAACCCCGGAGGCCGCCTTCGTGAAGTTCACCACCGTGGAATCCTTCGCGTCGCGGTGGGTCACCTGGGCCGCCAGCTGCTCGGCGTCCTGGGTGCCGCCGAGCTGCATCCCGCGCCGGCGCAGCCGCGCTTCCTCGCTGGCGGTGAGCAGCATGCGGACTTCCGCCCCGGGCGCGACGACGGTGGTGATGTCCCTGCCTTCCACCACCATGCGGCGGTGGTGCTTTTCGATCAGCTCCCGCTGGCGGCGGATAAGTTCAGTCCGGGCGCCGAGGGTGGTGGCCACAGCGCTGACGGCCGAAGAGATTGCCGGTTCGCGGATGGCGTCAGTGACGTCCACGCCGTCAACCCGGACGTAGTCGTCGTGCGGGCTGGTGCTCAGGTCCAGTACCAGGTCCCGGGCGGCCTGCTCCACGGCTGCGGCGTCGTCGAGGTCGATTCCCCTGGCGACGCAATCCCAGGTCAGGGCGCGGTACATCGCGCCGGTGTCCAGGTAGGCGAGCCGGAGCCTGCGGGCCACTTCCTTGCTCACGCTGGACTTGCCGGAGCCGGAGGGGCCGTCAATGGCCACCACCAGCGGCCGTCCGATGCGGAGCGCGGGCATGGTGTCGAGAAGTTCCTGTGTCATTACTGAAGTACCCGCCATCCGCGGTCGTTTAGTGCTTCGATCAGGTGGTCGTGCTTGTTCGGCAACACGGATATTTCCACCATACCCACGTTTTGGCCGGACGAATGGTCAAGGCGGAGGTCCTCCAGGTTGACGCCGATCTCCCCGATTTCGGTGAGGAGCCGGGCGATTTGCCCCGGTTTGTCATCCACCAGGACGGTCAGCCAGGAGTATGCCTGCGGCGGTCCGCCGTGCTTGCCCGGAATGCGTGCCTGGCCGGCATTGCCTTCGCTCATGAGCTGGGCGAGGTCCAGCCTCGCCCCAGGCGCTGTGGGCTCTTCCAAGGTGCCAATCAGCCGGTTGAGGTCATCCCGGACGCCGTACAGGATGTCCACCACCTTCGCCGCGTTGCCGCCAAGGATCTGGACCCAGAGGGCGGGATCGCTGGCAGCAATGCGGGTGACGTCGCGCAGGCCGTTCCCGGCCAGGGACAGCGCGTGCAGGGGTGTCCCCTGCAACCGGCTCGCCACCAGCGACGACATCACCTGGGGCAGGTGCGAGACCAGGGCCACGGCTTCGTCATGTTCGTCGGCCGTGAACTGGGAGACGACGGCGCCCAGGTCTGCGGCCAGGGACCGGGCCGTCTGGAGAGCGGCGGCGGAGGTCTCCTCCGACGGACACACCACCCACGGCATCGAGGTAAACAGCTCGCCGCGCGCAGCTACGGGACCTGATTTTTCCCGTCCGGCCATGGGATGGGTTCCCACGTAGCGGGAGAGGTCAACGCCGCGGCGGCGCAGCTGGCCCAGGATCTCAGCCTTCACGCTGGCGATGTCCACCACAACCGAGTCAGGGTACTCGGACAGGGCTGCTGCCACGACATCGGCCGTGACGTCCGGCGGAGCGGCAACCACCACGAGCTGCGGAACCCTGCCATCCAGCTCAGCCAGTGGCCGGCCCGCTCCGATATCCACGGCGACCGCCTGGTTGGTGGGCGAGGGGTCGGACAAGAACACGGGCACGCCGCGCCCGCGCAGCCCCAGCCCGATGCTGGTGCCCAGCAGTCCGGTGCCAAGGACCACGACCGGACCGTCCAGGTGCCCGCGGCCCTGGCTGTGGAAAGCGGACATGCCTCAGAGCCCTACGGATGCCAGCAGGTGGCCGACTTCCTGCTTGCCGAGGTTGCGGATGCTGCCCTGTCGCTGGTCTCCCAGGCCGATGGGGCCCACCTTCACGCGGACCAGCCGCAGGACCGGGAAGCCGACGGCGTCGAACAGGCGGCGGACAATGCGGTTCTTGCCGGAGTGCAGCACTACCTCGATCAGGACGTGGCCCGGAGTGGAGTCGACAAGCCGGAAGGAGTCCACGGACGCAAAGCCGTCCTCGAGTTCCACACCCTCCTTGAGCTGCGCGCCAATCCCCTGCGGGAAGGGACCGCGGACCTGCACGAGGTAGGTCTTGGGAACCTCGTAGGAAGGGTGCGTCAGGCGGTTGGCGAGTTCGCCGTCGTTCGTCAGCAGGAGCAGGCCTTCGGTGGCGACGTCGAGGCGGCCAACGTGGAACAGGCGTTCGCCCTTGTTCTTGCTGTTCTTGAGGAAGTCGCTGATGCAAGGACGCCCCTCGGGGTCCTCCATGGTGGAAACAACGCCCTTGGGCTTGTTGAACACCATGTACACCAGGTCCTCATCCAGCTGGATCCGCAGCCCGTCCACGTGGATGACGGCGGTCTTGGGGTCGACGCGGACGCCGAGTTCGGTGACCACCTGGCCGTCCACTTCCACACGGCCCTCGGCGATCATCTCTTCGCAGACGCGGCGGGAGGCAACCCCGGCCGAGGCCATGACCTTCTGCAGGCGCACGCCGTCGGCGTCGTGAAGCTCCGACTGGGGAACATCGCCCCGCGGGCCCTTCTTGCGGGACGGCCTGCGCACCGGCCCCAGGTTCTGGCCGAAGCGTTCACTGCCGAACGCGCGGGAGGCCGCGGCGCCCGGGGCGCCGGTGCGTGGCTTCGGCTTGAGGGCGCCGGGAGTGCCCGGTGCTTTCTTGGCCCCGGGTTTGCGGGCTGCAGGCTTCCGGGAGGACGGCCTGGCCGCCTTTGGATCAACCGCGCCGCGGCCCTGCTGCGGGCCGTCCGAAGCCAAATCCGGATCGATGAAGCGCTCCTCGCGCGGCTTGGGTGCGCGTTGCGGGCGGTCGCTGCCGAACCCGCCGCCCCGCTTGGGGGCACCGCTGCGGAACCCGCCCGCTGAACTCCCACCCTGGGAGGTGTTGCGCTGTGTTCTGTTTCGTTCCGAACCGTTGCGTCCCGAACTGTTACGTGGTGAACCCTGGCGTCCCGCCTGTGTCATGACCCGTCCTTCAATTGTTTGGCCGGAAAGGTGTCCACAGACAACCTTAACCAGCCGTGCAGAAATAGTCTGCCCTGATAAATACTCTTTGCCCAGGCCGGGCGAACCCGCCTAGATCCCGTCGGCGTCGTAGTACTCCGCGATGCCGTCCAACCCTGGAAGGTGTGGAGACAGCTGCGGCAGCTCGGCCACCGAGCCGATTCCCATCCGCTCCAGGAAATACGATGTGGTCCGGTAGAGGATGGCCCCGGACTCCGGGTCCGTTCCCGAATCCTCGATCAACCCGCGCTGGGCGAGTGTCCTGACCACAGAGTCAACATTGACGCCCCGAATTGCGGACACCCTTGCCCTGGAGACAGGCTGCCGGTACGCGATGACCGCCAGCGTTTCCAAGGCCGCCTGGGTGAGCCTGGCCGTTTGCCCTTCCAGCACGTACTTGCCGACAATGTCGGCGAATTCCGCGCGGGAATAGATCCGCCAGCCACCGGCGATGTTCCGCAATTCAAAACCCCGGGGGCTGGAGCCGAAACCAGCGGCGCTGGCTTGTTCCATATCCGGGGCTTTAACAGTATAGCCGGTATACTCGCGCTGAAGTTCGGCCAGCAGGGTGCTGACCGTTTCAACGGTCAGCCCAAGCCCGGCAGCCAGTTCTTCCTCTGTTGCCGGCTGGTCGATGACCATCAGCACGGCCTCGATGGCAGCCTTGGCCCCGCCGGGAAGGCTTTCGAGGTCCACCTCCCCTTGGCGCATGGCTTCGGTAGCTTCCTTGGTCACAGCTGCTCCTCGAATTCTTCGCTCAGGTTCTCCGCCGACCACTGCCGGCCGCCGGCTGTCCAGTGGACGGCAAGGTCGGCCAGCGGCGAAAGCTGGTCGAAGGAGACTGCCTTGTCCCGGAATAGCTCCAGCAGCGCCAGGAACCTGGCCACCACCACCAGGGTGGACTCGGCGTCCGCAATGATGGCCCGGAAAGTCAGCGGCGATTCCTGCTGGAGCCGCAACCCCACGATCTCTGCCTGCTCCTTGACGCTGACATTGCCGCCGTGGAGGTGGGCCAGCCCGACCTCCGTGGGTTTGGGCGCCTTGGGTTGCAGCGCCGCTTCGGCCATGGCTGCGAACTGTTCGGGCGTGTGCTTCCAGACGAGTTCAGGGAGCATCGCCGCGAAGTGTTCCTCCAGCGCAACCTGCCGGGGAAAACGCCGTGCTTCCTGGTGCAGGGTTGCGCCCAGGAGCCCGGCCACATGCTTAAAGGCCTTGTACTGGAGCAGCCGGGCGAAGAGCAGGTCCCTGGCTTCGAGCAGGGCCATGTCCTCATCGTCTTCGACTTCCCCGGCGGGAAGGAGCCTGGCAGCCTTGATGTCCAGCAGTGTCGCGGCGATCACCAGGAATTCACTGGCTTCGTCAAGGGCCCAGTCCTCGCCCAGTTCCTGCAGCTTCCGGATGTACTTGATGAATTCGTCGGTCACCGTGGCGATGGCCACCTCGGTGATGTCCAACTGGTGCTTGGCGATCAGCCCCAGCAGGAGGTCGAACGGACCCGTGAAGTTGGCCAGCCGCACCTCGAAGCCGGGCTTGGTTTCGGCCACGGCGTGGCTAGGGTGCGCCGCCGCGCGAGATCAGCTCTTTGGCCAGGCGGCGGTAGGCGTCGGCGCCCACGTGGTTGCCGGCGTAGCTCGTGATCGGCTCGGCGGCCACGGTGGCGTCCGCGAACTTGATGGAGCGCTTGATGACGGTCTCGAAGACCTTGTCGCCGAAGGCCTCCACCAGCCGGGTGATGACCTCGCGGCTGTGGAGCGTCCGTGCGTCGTACATGGTGGCAAGGACGCCATCCACCTGCAGGCGCGGGTTGAGGCGGTCCTGCACCTTGTCGATGGTTTCCACCAGCAGCGCCACGGCGCGGAGGGCGAAGAACTCGCAGATCAGCGGAATGATGACGCCGTGCGCCGCGGTGAGCGCGTTGACGGTCAGGAGCCCGAGGGAGGGCTGGCAGTCGATGAGGACGACGTCGTAGTCGTCCTCGACTTTCTTGAGGGCCCGGTCCAGGACCTGCTCGCGCGCAACTTCATTGACGAGCTGGACTTCGGCGGCGGAGAGGTCGATGTTGGCCGGCAGCAGGTCGACGTTCTCAACGCCGGTCTGGTGGATGGCGTCGCGGATGTCCACTTTGCGGTCCATCAGCACGTTGTAGACAGTGAGGTCCAGCTCGTGGGGATTCACGCCGAGGCCCGCCGAAAGCGCACCCTGGGGATCGAAGTCGACCAGGAGGATGCGGCGGCCGTATTCCGCCAGCGCCGCGGCGAGGTTGATCGTTGAGGTGGTCTTGCCGACGCCGCCCTTCTGGTTCACCATGGCGATGACCCGGGCCGGACCGTGGGAGGACAGCGGCGCGGGTTCCGGAAACTCGCGGTATGGGCGCCCGGTGGGCCCCATCACCGCGTTGTCCAGGTCAAATTCCGTGCCCTCCAGAGTTGCCGAACCCTGTTCGCTGCTCACGTATCTATCCACACTTTCGATGACGGTGATTTCCTGCCGCTGATTGCCAGCGCCGTTCCTTCTTCTTCCCAAGGTTACAGCGACCGACACGGCATTCGAGGGAACTTGACTTTCGGCCCATGTTGAGCCTTGACCCTCTAGCTGAGGTCGAAGGTTACCGCTCCGCAGACAAGGAACCGCCCCCGCAGCGCTTGCTGCGGGGGCGGTTGCCTGTTGGCCGGAGTGGTCAGGCGTTGGCCGGAACCGGGCGGGCTTCAGCCTGCTCCGGAGCGGCTTCACCGTGGTGGTGAGCCAGCATGGTTGCTTCGTCGAAGGGTTCCTCGCCGGAGAGGACGCTGTTGACCTGTACGCCGTCGATCTCCTTGACCCACGTGCCAATCAGGACGGTGGCTACGGCGTTGCCGGTGAAGTTGGTCAGGGCGCGGGCCTCGGACATGAACCGGTCGATGCCCACGATCATGCCTACGCCGCCCAGCAGCTCGGGCTTGTGGGCCTGGAGGCCGGCAGCCAGCGTGGCGAGGCCGGCACCGGTGACACCGGCTGCACCCTTGGAGGCAATGATCATGAAGATCAGCAGGGAGATCTGGGCGCCCAGGTCCAGCGGCGTGCCCATGGCGTTGGCAACGAACAGGGAGGCCATGGTCAGGTAGATGGCCGTGCCGTCAAGGTTGAACGAGTAGCCGGTGGGCACCGTGACGCCAACAACGGGCTTGGAGACACCGAGGTGTTCCATCTTGGCGATCAGGCGGGGCAGGGCAGCTTCAGAGGAGGACGTGGAGAAGATGAGCAGGTATTCGCGGCCCAGGTACTTCATCAGCTTGAAGATGTTGACGCCGGTGACAACCTTGAGCAGGCCGCCCAGGATGATCACGATGAACAGTGCGCAGGTGATGTAGAAGGCAGCCATCAGGGTGAACATGCTGACGATGGCCTGGAAGCCGGTGGCTCCCACGACGGCGGCGATGGCACCGAAGGCACCCACGGGGGCGAGCCACATGATCATGATCAGGATGCGGAACACGAGGACCTGGCCGTGGCCGATGGCCTTGAGGATGGGAGCGCCCTGCGGGCCCATCTTCTGGAGGGCGAACCCTACGAGGATGGCGGCAAAGAGGGTGGGCAGGACCGGAATATCTCCCGGAATGATGCCAAGGAGGAAAGCAACGGTGCTGTCTACTTCCGCCTTCTTGTTGGGGTCGTAGGGGGCCAGCTTCAGGCCCTCACCCGGGTGGATCAGGTTGCCCACCACCAGGCCGATGGCGAGCGCGAACGTGGACATCAGGATGAAGTAGCCCAGCGCCAGGCCGCCTACCTTGCCCACCGTGGCAGCCTTCGCGATCGAGCCGATGCCCAGGACGATGGTGCAGAAGATGACCGGGGCGATCATCATCTTGATGAGTTTGATGAACCCGTCGCCGAGCGGCTTGAGGGACTTGCCGACCTCCGGGAACATCAGGCCCACCACGGCGCCCAGGATCACGGCTGCGATGACGGCGATATACAGGTAGTGCGATTTGTCGATGCCCTTGCGCCGCGTCTTCACGGTGTCAAGCGACTCTCCTCGTTGAGAAGCCATGATGTGTCTCCTTGTATGGATAATCTGATAGACGCTGCGGCACAGTATCTGGGCTCAACACGTCCTCCGGTGTGATATCCATCATTGGGTACGCCGTGACCCAGCTCACCGTTGCGTTCATATTGGTCGTGGAAGGTGCGTGGGAGGTACGGATGATCCACCCCTGGAGTATCGCCCGCCGGCTCTTCGTGGCGAACCTGCTGATTGTGGTGGTATTCATCGCCATCGTTGGTTCAGCCACCTACGTTGACGCCCGTGACCGCGCCTATGACGAGGCCGGCATGCGCATGGCGGGGATCGCCGCTTCGATCGCAGCCAGCCCGCTGGTGCTGGAGGCAGCTGCCGGCCCGGACCCCTCAGCCGTCCTGCAGCCCTACGCCAGCGACGTTATGTCCGCTGCCGACGTCGACTTCGTGACCATCATGGCTCCCGACCGGACCCGCTGGACGCACCCGCGGGAGGAGGAAATCGGCAGGCCTTACATCGGCTCGATCGACGCCGCCTTGCGGGGTGAGCAGTACACGGAAGTGACGGCGGGGACGCTGGGCCCCTCAGTGCGGACGATTGTCCCCGTCAAGGATGAAGCCGGCAATGTGAAGGCGCTGGTGGCGGCGGGTGTCACGGTGCGCACGGTGGATGTTGCGTTCGCGGGACGCCTGCCTGCCCTGCTGGCGATTGGCCTTGCCCTGCTGCTGGGAGGCTCGCTGGCCTCCTGGCTGCTGGGCCGGTATCTTCGCCGGGTCACCCGCGGCTGGGGGCCGGAGCAGCTCTCGCAGTTGTTCGCATACTACGAGTCCGTCCTGCACTCGGTCCGGGAAGGGCTGATCCTCATCGATGCCAAGGGCCGCGTGGTGATGTACAACGACCACGCGGCCGAACTGCTGGGCCTTGAGGGGTCCGGCAGCAAGGACCCCACCCGGCCGCCGACACTGGCGGAGCTGCCGCTCGAGGAGGAGCTCCGGGAGCTGTTCGAGTCGGGGCGGACTGCCAAGGACGAAATTGTCCTTACCGGCTCGCGGGTCCTGGTGGTCAACCAGGGACCGGCCAAGGCGCCCGGGGTTCCGGGGAACCGCGGCAGGTCAGCCGTCTACGGCACGGTGGCCACGCTGCGGGACCGGACCGAGATTGAGGCGCTGGGCAACGAGCTTGAAACCATGCGCACCCTCTCCGGAGCGCTCCGGGCCCAGACCCACGAGCACGCCAACAGGCTCCACACGATGGTCTCGCTCCTGGAACTGGGCCGGACCCAGGAAGCCCTGGACTTTGCCACCCGGGACCTGGAACTGAGCCAGCAGCTGACCGACGACATGGTCAGCTCGGTGGATGAGCCCGTGCTGGGTGCCCTGGTCATGGGCAAGGTGGCTGAAGCCCACGAACGCGGCGTCCAGCTGGACGTTGCCACGCTGGGTTCCGGTAGTGTGGCGGGAGTTGCGGTGCAGGACCTGGTCACCATCCTGGGAAACCTGCTGGACAACGCGATTGACGCGGCAGCAGACGCTCCTCCGCCGCGGCGGGTGCAGCTGACAGTGGAGTCGGACGAGGAAGGGCTGGACATCGCCGTCCACGATTCCGGCGCCGTGCTGGACTCCCAGGCAGCGGACAACATCTTCCGGCACGGCTTCAGCACCAAGCCTTCCGGACCCGGCGGACGGGGCATCGGGCTGGCGCTGGTCCGGCAGGCAGTACACCGCCTGGGCGGTACGCTGACCATCAACGGACGGCGCGGAGCGAAGTTCGAAGTATTTCTTCCCGCAGCGGTGTCCCCGCAGAAGGAGCACACACCGTGAGCAACATCCGGGTCCTCATCGTTGAGGACGAGGCCATCGCATCAGCCGCACACGCGGCCTACATCGGGCGGTTGCCGGGCTTTGAACTGGCCGGAAGCGCTCCTGACGGCCAGTCTGCCCTCCGCCTGCTCGGCGAATTTTCCGCCGCAGGCAACCCGGTGGAGCTGGTCCTCCTGGACATGAACCTCCCGGACCTCCACGGGCTGGACATTGCGCGGCGCATGCGGGCGGCCGGCATCCTGGCGGACATCATCGCCATCACGGCCGTGCGGGAACTGGCGATCGTCCGGAGCGCGGTGGCCATTGGGGTGGTCCAGTACCTGATCAAGCCGTTCACCTTCGCCACTTTCGCCGACAAGCTGGAGAGTTACCGGCAGTTCCGGCAGCAGCTCGCAGGCCATGACGCAGGATCCGGGAAAACCGGCGCGTCCCAAAGCGAAGTGGACCAGGCTTTCGCCAGCCTGCGGGCACCGTCGGAACTCCCCCTGCCCAAGGGCCTCTCGGTTTCCACGCTGGGCTCAGTGCAGGACTTCGTCAAACAGCAGCGCGATGCCGTCTCGGCCACGGAAGTCATGGACGCCCTCGGCATGTCCCGTGTCACTGCGCGGCGCTACCTGGAGTATTTGGCCGATGCAGGTACGGTCTCCAGGACTGCCCGCTACGGCACCCCGGGCAGGCCGGAGAACGAGTACCGCTGGAGCGGGCGCTGAACTGCGCCGGGATCTCACCCTGCCGTGGGGCGGAGGATCCCGATGAGCTGGTCTATCACCCCGGCGTCCTCGATGGTGGACGGCACCGTGTACTCCCCGCCGTCGGCAATCTGGCGCATGGTCTTGCGGAGGATCTTTCCTGACCGGGTCTTGGGCAGGGCATCCACCACAGTCACGTGCTTGAAGTCTGCCACGGCCCCGATATCCCGGCGCACCAGCGCCACCAGGTCCTTTTCCAGGACGTCCTGCGGCACGTCGACCCCGGACTTGAGCACAACATAGCCGCTGGGACGCTGGCCCTTCAGCGGATCCGCCAGGCCGATCACCGCGCACTCGGCAACGGCCGGGTGCTGCCCAATGACCTGTTCCATGGCGCCCGTGGACAGCCTGTGCCCCGCAACGTTGATGATGTCGTCGGTCCGCCCCATGACGAACACGTAGCCGTCCCCGTCCCGGTAGCCGGAGTCCCCGGTGGCGTAGCAGCCTTCGAAAGCCTGCAGGTAGGAGGAGATGTAGCGTTCGTCGTCGCCCCAGAGCGTTGCCAGCGTCCCGGGCGGCAGCGGCAGGTCCAGCACAATGTTGCCTTCGCTTCCGGGCCCCAAGTCCTCCCCGAGTCCGTCCACGATGCGGAGTTTGAACCCCGGCATGGGAACGCTGGGCGAACCCGGTTTGATCGGCAGCTCTTCCAGTCCCCGGGGATTGGCGCAGATCGCCCAGCCCGTCTCCGTCTGCCACCAGTGGTCCACCACGGGAACACGCACCGTCCGCGAGGCCCAGTGGAACGTGTCCGTGTCCAGCCGCTCCCCTGCCGTGAAGAGGGTGCGCAGGCTGGAAATGTCGTAGGCGCCCAGCAGGGCTGCTTCCGGGTCCGCCTTCCGGATGGCCCGCAGTGCCGTGGGCGCCGTGAACAGGACGTTGACGCCGTGGTCCTGGACCACGCGCCAGAAAGCGCCGGCATCCGGGGTTCCAACCGGTTTTCCCTCGTAGAGGACCGTTGTGGCGCCGGCCAGCAGAGGGCCGTAGACGATATAGGAGTGCCCCACTACCCAGCCGACATCCGAGGCGGTCCACATGACGTCCCCCGGACCGATGCCGTAGATGTTGTCCAGCGTCCAACTGAGGGCGACGGCGTGTCCGCCGTTGTCCCGGACCACGCCTTTGGGCGTCCCGGTAGTACCCGAGGTGTACAGGATGTACAGCGGATCCGTAGCAGCGACATCCACCGGCCCGGCCGGTTCGGCGGCGGCCATTTCAGCATCCCAGTCCAGCCAGCCGTGCTCCGCTGCCGTGGCGGCGAAACCTTCCCGTGCCGTGACAATAACGGGGAGATCCGGCACGCCGGCCAGGGCGAGGGCGTCCGCGACAGCGGGGAGGTATTCAATGCGGCGCGACGGTTCGATTCCGCCCGAGGCAGTGACCACGAGGGCGGGGGCGGCGTCCCGAATGCGGGACGCAAGCTCCTTTGGGGCGAATCCGCCAAACACCACTGAATGCACTGCCCCAAGCCGTGCAGTTGCAAGCATGGCAATGACGGCCTCGGGAATCATCGGCATGTAGATCACCACGCGGTCGCCCTTGCCCACGCCGCGGTTGCGGAGGGCCCCGGCAAAGCGCGCCACGAGGCCGGTGAGTTCCGCATAGCTGAACCGGCGCTGGATGCCGAGCATGGCCGAATCGAAGATCAGGGCATCCTGGTCCCCCCGGCCGGCCTCCACATGGCGGTCCAGGGCGTTGTAGGAGGTATTGAGGACGCCGTCGGGAAACCAGCCGTACAGCGGAGCCTTACTGGAGTCCAGGGCGCGCCGGGGCTGCGTTGACCAGGAGACCCTTGCGGCCGCGCTGAGCCAAAACTCCCCCGGCTCCCTGAGGCTGTGTTCGTACGTGTCCCGATAGCTGTTGGTAACCATGAAGCGCATCCCGTCCACGACATTGTGATGACGCCATGCTAGCCCGGCCGTCGGAGGGAAAACAAGAGCAATGTATACATGCGTGGCGAATTTCTGCGACAGTTGCGTCCAGGGGCTGGTTTTTGTCCGTGTTCTGTATACACTGGAAAGGTCAAACCACCGAAGGAGGCAACGATGCGCGCCAGCGACAGGGCCTACGAAGCGCTGCGCGATGACATCACCGAGTGGCGCCTCCTGCCGGGCACGGTGCTGGCAGAGGTGGAACAGTCGGAACGCCTAGGCGTCTCGCGCACGCCCCTCCGGGAGGCGCTGAGCCGTCTCACGGCGGAAGGGCTGACGACGACGGCCGGCAGCCGCGGCGTCGTCGTCACCGACGTTTCACTCGACGACATCGACGAACTTTTCGAGCTCCGCGAAACACTGGAGTGCAAAGCAGCAGCGCTCGCAGCCGAACGCGGCGACTCTGCCGTGTTCGTGCAGTTGCAGAAGGAATTCCTCGAAGCGCCCGCCCTCATCGATGGCAGCGACCCGGGCCGGCACGCTTATTACGAGCTCGCGGGGCGCCTCGATGCGGCCATCGATGCTGCTGCTTCCAACTCCTACCTGGCCCAGGCCATGCGCGGCCTGCGTGTGCACCTGGTCCGGGTCCGCAGGCTTGCCGCCGACGACGCGCACCGGCTCACTGCCGCTGCCGCCGAGCACGCGGCCATCGCCGAGGCCATCGCCGCCGGAAACCCCCGGCTGGCCGAGGCAGCCACCATGCTCCACCTGCACAGAAGCCTTTCACACGTCAAAAACACGCACACGCCCCACGACAAGGAGCACCATGGTTAAGGAACACCACGTCCGCGTTTACAAGAGCGAGGAAAACCTGCCCCGCGAGGAGCAGCTCGCCTACAAGATCGCCAAGGTAGCCACCGATCCCGTCCCGGTCACCGACGAGGTCACAGACATGGTGATCAACCGGGTGATCGACAACGCCTCGGTTGCCATCGCGTCCTTGAACCGCAGCCCCATCGTGGCGGCCCGGGCCCAGGCGCTGGCGCATGGTCCCAGCACCGGGGGCCAGGGGGCCAAGGTCTTCGGTATCGGCGAGCGCGTTTCCCCCGAATGGGCGGCATGGGCCAATGGGGTGGCGGTGCGCGAACTGGACTACCACGACACCTTCCTGGCGGCCGACTATTCGCACCCTGGCGACAACATCCCGCCGATCCTTGCCATTGCCCAGCACACCGGGGCCAGCGGACACGACCTGGTGAGGGGCATCGCCACCGGGTACGAGATCCAGGTGAACCTGGTCAAGGCCATCTGCCTGCACAAGCACAAGATCGACCACGTGGCCCATCTCGGCCCCTCCGCCGCGGCCGGGATCGGCACCCTGCTGGGGCTCGACGTCGAAACCATCTTCCAGTCCGTGGGACAGGCCCTGCACACCACCACCGCCACCCGCCAGTCGCGCAAGGGCGAAATCTCCACCTGGAAGGCGCACGCTCCGGCGTTCGCAGGGAAGATGGCCGTGGAGGCCGCGGACCGTGCCATGCGGGGCCAGACCTCGCCCGTGCCGATCTATGAAGGCGAGGACGGGGTGATCGCCTGGATGCTGGACGGCCCGGACGCCTCGTACATGGTCCCGCTGCCGGAAGCCGGGGAGGCCAAGCGCGCGATCCTGGACACGTACACCAAGGAACATTCCGCCGAGTACCAGGCCCAGGCCTGGATCGACCTCGCGCGGAAGCTGAACCGTGAGCACCCCGAGGCTACCGACCCCGCGAACGTGAAGTCCGTGCTGATCAAAACGAGCCACCACACGCACTATGTGATCGGCTCCGGCGCCAACGATCCGCAGAAGTACGATCCCAAGGCCAGCCGGGAAACCCTGGACCACTCCATCCCCTACATTTTCACGGTGGCACTGCAGGACGGCGCGTGGCACCACGTGGACTCCTACGCCCCCGAACGCGCCGCACGCCCGGACACGGTGGACCTGTGGCAGAAGGTGAGCACCGAGGAAGATCCTGAGTGGACGCGGCGCTACCATTCGCTGGACATTGCCGAGAAGGCCTTCGGCGGTTCCGTGGAGATCATCCTGGCGGACGGCACAGTCATCACGGACGAGATCGCCGTGGCCGACGCCCATCCGCTCGGCGCGCGCCCCTTCGGCCGGGAGCAGTACGTCAACAAGTTCCGCACCCTCGCCGCCGGACTGGTGGAGGAAGCGGAAATCGAAAGGTTCCTCGCCGCCGTCGAACGCCTCCCGGAACTCGCCGCCGGCGAACTGGACCAACTGAACATCACTGCGGCGCCGGGGGTCATCGACCTGGGCGCGGCACCGAAGGGCCTGTTCTGATGCTGTACTCCAAGACCACTCCGGAGCAGAAGCGGATCCGGTTCCGGGAACTCCTGGCCTCCGGGACCATCCAGCAGTTCCCGGGCGCCTTCAACCCGCTCTCGGCACGGCTGATCGAGGAGAAGGGCTTCGCCGGCGTCTACATCTCCGGCGCCGTGCTGGCCAACGACCTCGGCCTGCCGGACATCGGCCTGACCACCCTCACCGAAGTCGCCACCCGCGCCGGACAGATCGCCCGCATGACGGACCTGCCCGCCATCGTGGATGCGGACACCGGCTTCGGTGAACCCATGAACGTGGCCCGCACCGTCCAGGAAATCGAGAATGCCGGGCTGGCCGGGCTGCACATCGAGGACCAGTTCAACCCCAAGCGCTGCGGCCACCTCGACGGCAAGAACGTGGTGGACCTTGAGACTGCCACCAAGCGCATCCGCGCCGCGGCCGATGCACGCCGCGACCCGAACTTCCTCATCATGGCCCGCACCGACATCCGCGCCACCGACGGACTCGCAGCGGCCCAGGACCGGGCCCGCGCCCTCGTGGATGCCGGTGCGGACGCCATTTTCCCCGAAGCGATGGCCACCCTGGACGAGTTCCAGGCCATCCGCGACGCCGTGGACGTGCCAATCCTGGCGAACATGACGGAGTTCGGAAAGAGCGAACTCTTCACCGTGGACCAGCTCGCCGGGGTGGGCGTGAACATGGTGATTTATCCGGTGACCCTGCTCCGTAGTGCCATGGGCGCTGCTGAGCGTACGCTGGACTCGATTAAGGCTGAGGGAACACAGGAGGCACAGGTGGGCAGCATGCTGACCCGTGCGCGGCTGTACGACCTCGTTGACTACGAGGCCTACAACCGCTTCGACACCGGGGTCTTCAATTTCCAGGTCCCCGGGAAGCACTAAAAACCACCACCGCCGGCCGCGGCCGGCATCCGAAAGGCGACAGGAACAAGGGAGTTTCAGCATGGCTGAACAGGACATCAAAAAAGGTCTCGCCGGCGTCGTAGTGGATTACACATCCGTTTCGAAGGTCAACCCGGACACCAACTCACTGCTGTACCGCGGCTACCCGGTCCAGGAGCTCGCCTCCCGGTGCAGCTTCGAGGAAGTTGCGTACCTGCTCTGGAACGGGGAACTGCCCAGCCAGGACCAGCTAGCTGAATTCACTGCCCGGGAGCGGGCCGGGCGCGCCCTGGACCCGGTGGTCAAGCAGGTGGTCGATACCCTGCCCACCAGCTCGCATCCCATGGATGTCTGCCGGACAGCCGCGTCGGTGATGGGGGCCAGGCATCCGCTGGCGGAAGACTCGTCGCGGGAGGCCAACATGGCCAAAGCGGTGGACCTCTTCGCCGCGATGCCGGCCGTGGTGGCGTACGACCAGCGCCGCAGGCACGGGCAGCCCGTGGTGGAGCCCCGCGACGACCTTGGCTACTCGGCCAATTTCCTCTGGATGGCGTTTGGCGAGGAGCAGGTACCGGAGGTGGTGGAGGCCTTCAACGTTTCCATGATCCTGTACGCCGAGCACAGCTTTAACGCCTCGACGTTCACGGCACGGGTCATCACGTCCACCCTCTCGGACCTGCACTCGGCGGTCACCGGAGCCATCGGTGCGCTGAAGGGACCACTGCACGGCGGAGCCAACGAGGCCGTCATGCATACCTTCGACGAGATCGGGATCCGGCCCGAGGAGTCCCTTGAGGAGGCAGCAGCCCGGGCCAAGGCGTGGATGGAGAATGCGCTCGCCCAGAAGAGGAAAGTGATGGGCTTCGGCCACCGCGTGTACAAGCACGGCGACTCCAGGGTGCCCACCATGAAGGCTGCGCTGGATAAGATGATCGCCCACTACGGGCGGCCCGAGATCCTGGGCCTGTACCAGGGGCTTGAAACCGCCATGGACGAAGCCAAGGCCATCAAGCCCAACCTCGACTACCCGGCAGGGCCCACCTACCACCTGATGGGCTTCGACACCGCAACGTTCACTCCCCTGTTCGTTGCCAGCCGCATCACGGGCTGGACGGCGCACATCATGGAGCAGCTGGACTCCAACTCGCTGATCCGGCCGCTGAGCGAGTACAACGGCCCCGAGGAGCGGCACCTGCCGTAGGCGCCGCTGCTGCGGAAACCACGACGACGGCGGGAGGGCGCTGCGGTGCCCGGCCCGCCGTCGGCGTCTAACGGCCTAAGGCAGCAGGCTTTCCGAGGAGGCGACGGCCTCGTTGTCGTTGTCCATGGTCACCACGATGTTGACGCTGCCTCCCTCCAGCACCACCGGCAGCCAGTGGTCCGCATCCTGCCACATCCGGTCAACGGGCAGCGCGGCGGTATCGAACCAGGCGGGAGCGATCTCGGTGCTTTCGGTGGGTTCGCCTTCCCAGCGGACAGCAGTGAACAGACGGGTATCCATGTCCCACTCCGGCTTGGCAGGAAACACGAAGCGCACCACCCCGGCATCCCGAAGGTCCTCGTGCCGGAGCCCGACGTCGGTTTCCTCCCGCACCTCGCGGATCACTGCTTCCGCTTCGGTCTCCCCCACTTCGACGTGCCCGCCGATGCCGACAATCTTTCCGCGCCCGAAGCCGGTCTTCTTCAGCCCCAGCAGGACCTGGGAAACGCCGTCCACCTCTTGGAGCAGGAAACACAGTGCCACTGCAGCGGCCGCCATGCTCAGCCCAGCGCCCGGGGGTGCGCGGCAGCGTAGATCTCCCGCAGGGTATCGGCAGTGACAAGGGTATACACCTGGGTGGTGGTCACCGAGGCATGGCCCAGGAGTTCCTGGACCACGCGGACGTCGGCGCCGCCTTCGAGCAGGTGGGTGGCGAAGGAGTGCCGGAGGGTGTGCGGGGAGACGTCCTTGGTGATGTTCGCCTTTTCGGCTGCTGCCTTGAGGATGGTCCAGGCACTCTGGCGGCTGATGCGGCCGCCGCGGGCGTTCAGGAACAGTGCGGGCGTGCCCTTTCCCTTGGCCGCCAGCAGGGGACGTCCGCGCACCAGGTAGGCGTCCAGTGCCCGGGCGCCGTACGAGCCGAGGGGTACCAGCCGTTCCTTGGACCCCTTGCCGAAGAGCCGCACGATGGCCGGGCCCGATTCGGCCTCCGCCAAGGAAATGTCGTCAACGTCCAGGCCCACGGCCTCACTGATCCGCGCCCCGGTGGAATACAGGAACTCAAGGAGGGCCCGGTCGCGCAGCCCCGTTGCCGTGTCCGTTCCCGCCGCCTCAAGGATCCTGGTCACCTCGTCGACGCTGATGGCCTTGGGCAGCCGTTTCCCGGGCATCGGCGGGTGGACCTCACTGGCAGGGTCGGAGGGGGTATGCCCCTCCAGGGCCCAGAACTTGTGGAGCCCTCGCACTGCCACCACGGTCCTGGCCGCGGACCGCACTCCCAGGGCCGTGCCGCCGTCGGAACCGTCAGAAAGGGCCTGGACGAATCCCGTCACGTGGCGCCGGGTGACCTCCTCCGGGCGGCGGCAGCCGGCGGCGGAAAGGTAACGGGAGTAGCGGGCAAGATCCCGCCGGTAGGCAGCCAGGGTGTTGGCCGCGAGTCCGCGCTCCACACCCATGTGCTGGAGGTAGTCGGTGATGCCGCGGTCAACGGCGGTTGGCGGGGCAGGCGGTGGTACGGAATCCTGGACCGGCGTTGCCGGGGCGGGCCCTGCGGGGGCCAGCCCCGCGGAGGAAGTGGGGACCATCAGCGCTGGCTGGGGTGGGCCGGCCACGGCGCATCCGCTGGACGGATGCCTTCATACCCGCCGGCGCGGGCCGCGGCCGCTGCCAGGATTCCGACGACGGCGGACGGGTTGTGGAGCCTGCCGGCCAGCACCGACGCCACGGCGTCGTCCAGGCTGATCCAGTGGAACTCGATCTCGGCTTCCTCATCCGTCCGCTCGTGGCGTTCGTGGTGGGGTATGTCGGTGAGGTCCCGGGCAAGGTAGATCCTGATGGCCTCGCTGGAGGACCCGGGGGAATTGAAGAAGTCGGCCAGGACGTTCCACGTTCCCGCGGCAAGGTCCGCTTCCTCGGCCAGTTCGCGGGCGGCCCCGACCACGAAGTCCTCCCCTTCGATATCCAGCAGGCCGGCCGGGATTTCCCAGAGGTCCATGCCCACCGGGTGGCGGTATTGCCTGAGGAGGAGGATTTCGCCGTCGGCGTTCATGGGCAGGACCGCGACTGCCCCGGGGTGGTCGATGTAGTCGCGGGTCAGGGCCTCACCGGTCTCCTGCAGCTGGAAACTGTCGCTGACCACGTCCCAGATCCGGCCCTCGTAGACCTTCTCGGTAGACAAAAGACGGCGCGGGCTCGGTGCATCCGAAACCTGCTTTGCAGCAGGGGTGGTTTCAGGTGTGCCGGGCATCGCGCCGTCCTTTTTCTGTTGGAACTACTTAGCGGCTACCGTACCGGAATGCTCGGCCTCGACAGCGCCGACCCCCACGGTGGCGGCCGTGTCGGAGCCCCGCTGGTGGTCCAGCGCTGCCTTCACCAGGCCGGCGAACAGCGGGTGCGGCCGGGTGGGGCGCGAGCTCAGCTCGGGGTGCGCCTGGGTGGCCACGTAGTACGGGTGGACGTCAGCGGGCAGTTCGACGAACTCCACGAGCTTGCCGTCCGGTGACGTGCCGGAGAAGACCAGGCCCGCGGCCGCGATCTGCTCGCGGTACTTGTTGTTGACCTCGTAGCGGTGGCGGTGGCGTTCGCTGACGGTGGTCTTGCCGTAGGTTTCGGCGATGACGGATCCGGCGTCGAGCTTGGCTTCGTAAAGGCCCAGGCGCATGGTGCCGCCGAGGTCGCCGCGACCCTCGACGAACTCCAGCTGCTCTTCCATGGTGGCGATGACCGGGTACTTGGAATCAGGCTCGAACTCGCTGGAAGACGCACCTTCCAGCCCCACCACGTTGCGGGCGTATTCGATCACCATGCACTGCAGGCCCAGGCACAGTCCCAGGACGGGCAGCTTGGTTTCGCGGGCGAACTTCAGGGCGCCGAGCTTGCCTTCAAGTCCGCGGATGCCGAAGCCGCCGGGAACGCAAATGGCGTCGACGCCGTCGAGCGCCTTGACAGCGCCCTCGCGGGTTTCGCATTCGTCCGAGGGGACCCAGCGGATCTTGACCTTGGTGTCGTTGGCGAAGCCGCCGGCACGCAGGGCCTCTGTCACTGACAGGTAGGCGTCGGGCAGGTCGATGTACTTGCCCACCAGCGCGATCTCAACCTCGTGCTTGGGGTTGTGCACGGCTTCGAGCAGCTTGTCCCAGCTGGTCCAGTCCACGTCCTTGAACGGCAGGTCCAGGGCGCGCACGATGTACGAGTCCAGGCCCTGCGTGTGGAGGGTCTTGGGGATGTCGTAGATGCTGGGGGCATCGGCGGCGTTCACCACGGCGTCGATGTCGACGTCGCACATCCGGCCGATCTTTTCCCGCATCGCGTCCGGCACCTCGCGGTCCGAGCGGATAACGATCGCCTCAGGCTGGATGCCGATCGACCGCAGGGCTGCGACGGAGTGCTGGGTGGGCTTGGTCTTCAGCTCCTGGGACGGCCCGATGTACGGGACCAGCGAGACGTGGAGGAAGAACACGTTGGTGCGGCCGATGTCCTGGCGCACCTGGCGGGCCGATTCGAGGAACGGCTGGGATTCGATGTCCCCCACCGTGCCGCCGATTTCGGTGATGATGACGTCCGGGGCGTTCTTGCCCTCGGCGGGCAGGCGCATCCGGCGCTTGATCTCATCCGTGATGTGCGGGATGACCTGGACGGTGTCCCCGAGGTACTCGCCGCGGCGTTCCTTGGCGATGACCGTGGAGTACACCTGCCCCGTGGTTACGTTCGCCGAACCTTCCAGGTTTTCGTCCAGGAAGCGCTCGTAGTGTCCGATGTCCAGGTCCGTTTCGGCGCCGTCGTCGGTGACGAAGACTTCGCCGTGCTGGAAGGGGTTCATGGTGCCCGGATCCACGTTCAGGTAGGGATCCAGCTTCTGCATAGTTACAGACAGGCCACGCGCACGCAACAGGTGACCGAGGCTTGATGCCGTCAGTCCCTTACCGAGCGAGGACGCCACACCACCGGTTACGAAGATGTGTTTGGTCGTCTTGGACGAGCCCGGGAACCGGGAATTTACACGGGAATTTGATCGCTGCACCACGGAATTCGAGCCTATCATCATTTGAGCCTTCCACGGATCGCTGGGAGTGCTTCCCAAATGCCCAAGTCTGCCGGTCCGGCCGCCCCGGGAGCAAGGGGTGACCGGTGGCCGGCACCCCGGCAAGGCCGGGTTTCAGGCCCGCTGCGGCAGCAGTTTCGCGTCGTCCAGCAGTTCCCGGGCGTGGGCCTGCGCCGACTCCGAATCCTCCTGGCCGGCCAGCATGCGCGCCAGTTCACGGACCCGTTCGGAACCGTCAAGGAGGCGGACATCACTTGAGGTGAACCCCGTGGCTGTTTTGCCGTCGGCTCCCCGGACGGAGGTTTTGGTGACCGTGATGTGCTGGTCCGCGAAGGCGGCCACCTGCGGAAGGTGCGTGACCACCAGCACCTGGACGTGGCGGGCCAGCATGGCCAGCCTGCGGCCGATCTCGACGGCGGCACGTCCGCCCACGCCGGCGTCCACCTCGTCGAAGACGAAAGTGGGAACGGGGTCCACGGCAGCCAGCACCACCTCAATGGCGAGCATGACGCGCGAGAGTTCACCGCCGGACGCGCCCTTGCCCAACGGCCGGGCGGTCGCACCGGAGTGGGGCTGCAACAGGAAGCTGATCTCGTCCGTGCCATATGGGGTTAGCTGGCCGGCGGGGGCGATGGTGATGACGAGGGTGGCATCGGCCATGGCCAGCGCCTTTAGCTCGGCGCTTACCCGGGCCGAAAGGTCCTTGGCGGCTTTGGCCCTGATCTTGCTGATTGCGGCGGCCTGCTTCTTCAGGTCCGCCTCAGCCTTCACCACTTCGGCGTCCAGGGTTTCGATCCGGGTTGAGTCGTCCTGCAGTTCGTCGTAGCGGACGCGGGCGTTCTCCGCCCAGACGAGCACCTCGTCAATGGTCGGTGCATATTTGCGGACCAGTTTGGCCAGGGCGGCCCGCCGGTCCTCAATTTCCGCGAGCCGTTCCGGCCCCTCCGTGTCCAGGCCGGCCTGGTAGCTGGCCAGCTCCGTGGCGATGTCGTTGAGCAGGAAGCCCACCTCAGCCAGCCGCGCAGCCGCTGAGCCGAGCTCGGCGTCGTGCTCTGCCACATGCTCAAGAGTCCGCTTGGCGGAATCAACCAGGGTGGTGGCGTCCCCCGCTTCGCCGAAGTCCTCAGCGATAAGTGCCTGGTGGGCGGTGCTCGCTGCGATGCGGAGCTCCTCCACGTTGGCGAGCTTTACGGCCTCGGCCTTGAGCAGCTCGTCCTCCCCCGGCTGCGGATCCACCTCATCAATCTCAGCCAGGGCGGTCTCCAGGGACTCGGCCTCACGCAGCCTGTCGCGGGCGGCAGTGCGGAGGCTGTCCAGCTCCGCCTGGCTGGACTTCCAGTGGTTGTAGAGGTCCTGGTAGGCGGCCAGCGGACCGGCCAGCGATTCACCGGCGAACTTGTCCAGGGCGCCCCGCTGGGCGGCGGCTCCCTTGAGCCGGATCTGGTCCGACTGGCCGTGGACCACCACCAGGGTCTCGCCGATTTCGGCAAGGACACCCACCGGCGCCGCCCTTCCGCCCAGGAAGGCACGGCTGCGGCCGTCGGAACCAAGGCGACGGGCAAGGATCAGCTCCGCGCCGCCGTCGAACTCCTCCGTCTCGGCACCCGCCTCCAAAGCCCTGGCTATGGCGGGATGGCCGGCGTCGAGCTTGAGCACGGCCTCGGCGGTGGCACTCTTGGCACCGCTCCGCACCGCCCCGGCGTCGGAGCGGGCGCCCAGCAGGAGCCCGACGGCGGTGACCACCATGGTCTTGCCTGCACCCGTCTCACCGGTCACCACGCTCAGGCCCGGCCCCAGCGGCAGCGTTGCGTCAGCGATGACGCCCAGATCGCGGATTCTCAGTTCTTCAAGCATGGCTTCACTTTGCGGTCGGCGGATCGGTTTCGACATCGGGCTGGCCCGCTTGCGGTACCTGGAGCGGGGGCATGGGGCGGGGCGTCCGGATGATGGGGATGGGGCCGGTGTGAACGGACTCAGCCTTGGGGGCCGGGCCGCGCCAGCCGTGAATGGGCAGCTGGAATTTCCGGACCAGCCGCGCGGAAAACGGCGTCTGGTGCGTGCGCGCCAGCCGCACCGGAGTGGCGGACTTCGTGACCTCCACCCTGGCTCCCGGGGGCAGGTCCACTGACCGCCTGCCGTCACACCACAGGACGCCCAGGGCATCCGTGCGGTTCAGGACTTCCACCGCCAACCGGGAGCGGGGCGAGACCACCAGGGGTTTCGCGAAGAGGGCATGGGCGCTGATAGGGACGATGACCAGGGCCTCCACCTCGGGCCAGACCACCGGGCCGCCGGCGGAAAAGCCGTACGCGGTGGAACCCGTGGGCGTGGCCAGCACGATGCCGTCGCAGCCGAAGGACGTCAGCGGACGCTCATCCACCTCGGTGACCACCTCCAGCATGCGTTCGCGGTTGGCCTTCTCGATGGCGGCCTCATTCAGCGCCCACGTGTGCCAGATCTTCTGGCCGCGCACCCAGACCTGGACATCGATGGTCATGCGCTCTTCCACCGTGTACTCACGGCTGGCAATCCATTCCACCGTCTGGGCCAGGTCCGCCCGCTCACTTTCGGCGAGGAAGCCCACATGGCCAAGGTTCACCCCAAGCAGCGGAACGTCCACCTCACGGACAAGCTCGGCCGCGCGCAGGATGGTGCCGTCGCCCCCGAGGACCATGACAAGTTCAACGTCCGGGAGCTGGACGTGGTCGTGGAGGATCTCCACGGGCTGGGCCAGGTGTCCGAAGAACCGCTCCATGTCCCCGAGTTCGGACTCCTGCATGACCGGCACAATGCCCGAGGCATGCAGCAGGGCGCACGCCTCCCAGGCGGCCTTCAGTGAGTCCTCGCGGCCGGTATGGGCGAGGACCAGTACACGCCTGCTCATCAGGTTCCGCTCTCTAGTGGTTCGGCCAGATTCGTCCGAGCAAGGCAGCGGCCGCTGCCTCCCGCTCTTCGATCTTAGGCAAGTCTTGGCTCATCCTGCGTCTTATCCACAGGAAGTATTCAACGTTTCCGTCCTGGCCCGGCAGCGGACTCTGCGCGAGGCCCCTTAGGTCAAGCCCGGCGTCGAGCGCTGCCCTGGCCACCTTCTCCACCGCCAGCCGCCGTTCCCGCTCGGAGGTGACCACGCCGGTCCGTCCCAGCCGGTCCTTTCCGATTTCAAACTGCGGCTTCACCATCAGCACAAGGTCACCTCCGGGCTCGGTGCAGAGAGCCAGCGGCTGCACCACCAGGGTGAGGGAAATGAAGGACAGGTCAGCCACGGTAAGCGATGCGGGGCCGCCAATGTCCGCGGGCGACATGTAGCGGACGTTGAGTCCTTCGTGGACCTCCACGCGGGGATCCTCCCTGAGCTGGGGCACCAGCTGGCCATGCCCGACGTCGACCGCCACCACGTGCACGGCACCGCGCCTCAGCAGCACGTCCGTGAAGCCGCCCGTGGAGGCTCCGGCGTCGAGGCACCTTTTCCCCGCTGCCGAGACCTCGGGGAAGGCGTCAAGGGCACCGGCCAGCTTGTGTCCTGCCCGGCTGGCGTAGGCGTCCTGTTCATCATGCTGAACGGCAAGGTCCCGGCCCTCATCAACCTGGAGGGACGCCTTGGCGAGCACCTGCCCGGCGGAACTGACCTTGCCCTCGGCGATCAGGGCGGCCGCGTGGGTGCGGGACCGGGCAAGGCCACGGGCCACCAACGCCTGGTCTAGGCGCACCGGCATCAGGCAGCGCCGTCCGTCGGATCAGTGCTTCCATGCTCACTGTTGGCGGGGTCGCTGTCGGCGGGTCCGCTGTTCAGCGCGGCCAGCAGTTCATCGTGAAGTTCGCTGTAAACGGTCTCGTGCTCCGCCACCGGAACCTGCGGCAAGGCTTCAAGCCGTGCCAGGGCCTGCGCCACTACCGGGTCCGTGACACCTGCACCGCCGGTTCCAGGCCAGTCCGGGGAAGGCTGGGCTGCTGCGGGGAGGGGTTCGGTCAGCTCAGTCATTCCACCAGTCTAGTGATCCAGCCAGACGAGTTCAGGCGCCTGGGGTGCGGCGGCGTCCGGGGTGGCTGCCCACCAGGCTGCACACGCGGCCCGCCAGGAATCAAGGTTGTCCTGGCTGCCGATGATGCCCACCGCACCGTTGGCCACCCGGGCCGTGGCCTCGCCGCAGGCGTAGGTGCCGTCGTCGTGTGTGACCTCCGGGTACACCCGGTGCAGGTCCCCAAGGGAGCTGATGATGTAGTCCGGGCGTTCGGCGGCACGGGCAGCCAGGATGGTTTGCCGGGTGTCGACGCCGGTCAGTACCGCCACCGTGGCGAAGCCTGCGTTGTTTCCGCCCAGGATGTCGGTGTCCAGGCGGTCTCCCACCACCAGGGGGCGTTCCGCGCCAAGCCGCTTGGCGGCGGAGTGGAAGAGCGGCGCTTCGGGCTTGCCGGCCACGCGCGGGGTTTGGCCTGTTGCGGCTGCCACGGCCTGCACCAGCGTGCCGTTTCCCGGAGCGATGCCGCGGGCCTGCGGTATGGACATGTCCGTGTTGGTGGCCACCCACAGGGCGCCCGCGTTCACCACGTAAGTGGCTTCGGCCAGGTCCTTCCACCCGATCTCGGGGTTGAATCCCTGGACCACCGCAACCGGCTCCTCGTCCTGGCCGTACACCGGCACGAGCCCCACGAGTTCGATCTCCGCGGCCAGCGCCGGACTGCCGGTGATGAGTACCCTGGAGCCCGGAGCCAGCAGGGAGGCGAGCAGGTCTGCAGCGGCCTGGGAGGAACTGACCACCTGATGGTCCTCGGCGGGCGCCCCGAGTTCCCGGAGGTGGGCAGCCACCTGCGCTGGTGACCGTGACGCGTTGTTGGTCACGTAGCCCAGCCCCACTCCAAGGCCGGAGAGCTGCTTCAGGGACTCAACCGCACCGGGGATGGCGTGCGGTCCGGCATAGACCACGCCGTCCAGATCTGCCAGGAGGGCGTCGAACAGGGAAATCAGGGGAACGGCACTCATGCGTCAGTCTTCCCGGCGGTCCTGCTGGTCCCCGGCCTGGTCTTCCAGATCGGGTTCGCCGTCACGTCCGGGTTCGGCTCCATCTGCGGCCTCCCCGGAGGTTTCCAGCTCGTCCGGCTCCACCGAGTCTTCGTCGGACTCGGCGTCGTCGGAGGCGAAGTAGTCACTCTCCTGGTCCTCGATGGCGGTGTCCTGCTGTTCAGCGGACTCGGCAGCGAAGTCGGCTCCAGCTGCACCGGCGGCTGAGGCGGCATCGGTAGAGGATACGGCGCTTGTGGCGGTTTCCGATGCCTGGGACGCGCGCTCCAGCAGGCGGCGGCGTTCGGCTTCTTCCCTGGCCTCTTCTTCTTCATCCCAGCCGAGGTCGATGATGTCCGGTTCCTCGTCCACGCCCTGGCCCAGTGCGTTCTCGGCCACAACGGCCTGCTTCCGCCATTTCTCGGCTTCAGCTTCGCGGCCTACGCCGGCGAGGGCGTCGGCGTAGGCACGGAAAAGCCGGGGGCTGTAGGAGAAGGCCCGGTTGATGTCCAGTTGCGGGATTTCCAGTTCGGCTACGGCAGCGTCCAGCTGTCCGAGGTCGGTCCGGGCACCTGCGGCAACGATAGCGAGTTCGACTTTGCCGGGAGCGTCCAGGTCCTGGGCTTCCTCGGACCGGGCCACGTCCAGTGCACGGTCCGGGCGCCCCAACCCTCGTTCGCAGTCGGCCATGACCGGAAGGTGGACGTTGGAGCCGCTGATGCGGCGGTAGGTGCGGAATTCGCGCAGGGCCTCGCCGTAGTGGCCGGCTGCGTACGCCGTCAGTCCGACGGCTTCGCGGACGGCGGCGAGCCGGCCCCCACGCCGGCTGGCAGCCAGGGCGTGCTGGAACGCGAGTTCCGGCTCTTCATCGATCAGCCTGCCGGCCATGACCAGGTGGCGGGCCACCCACTCAGCACTTTTTGCTTCCAGGGTCTTGATCTGGTGCTGGGTTGCGCGGTCCAGTTCCTTGCCAGTGACGTCCTCGTCGATTTCGGGAGAACGTTCCCGGTCCGGGCGGTTGGCGCTCCGGAGGTCCCGGGCGTTGGGCACGCGGACGGGACGGTCTTCCTGGCGGTCCCGCCCAAAGTTGCGGGGTCCGGCACCTTCCCGGCTGGAGCCCCGATCGAAACTTCGGGGTGCTCGGTCCTGGCGGTCGCCGCGGCCGGCGCGTTCGCCCCGATCGGGCCGTTCGGTCCGTTCACCGAAAGGCTTCCGGTTCTCTCCCCCGCCGAAGCTGCGACGGTCGCCCTCGCCGTCACGGCGGGGACGGTCACCAAAAGGCTTCTTGTCACGGTCCCCGAACGGCTTCCGGTCACGATCGCCGAACGGCTTACGGTCACCAGCACCGAAGGGCTTACGCTCACCCTCGCCGTCACGGCGCGGACGGTCACCAAAGGACCGGTTCTCACGGTCCCCGTAAGGCTTGCGGTCGCGGTCTCCGAACGGCTTACGCTCACCAGCACCGAAGGGCTTACGCTCACCCTCGCCGTCACGGCGCGGACGGTCACCAAAGGGCTTCTTGTCACGGTCCCCGAACGGCTTCCGGTCACGGTCCCCAAACGGCTTACGCTCACCCGAAGCGAAGGGCTTACGCTCTCCAGCACCGAAAGACTTACGCTCACCCTCGCCGTCACGGCGCGGACGGTCACCAAAAGGCTTCTTGTCACGGTCCCCAAACGGCTTACGCTCGCCGCCGCCTGAGGCAGGGCCGGAATCGCTGTTGTCGCGGCTGCTGCGGGAACGGAATCCACGCGGATCGCCGCCTGAGTTGTTGTTGCCGCGGAACGCGCCTCGGTCATTTCCGCCGCGGTTGCCGCCGTTGTGCTCAGCCATGTGGATTCCTCCTGTTGTGAGCCGACCACTGGCGCAACTGCAGCCGCTCGTATCCGTGTTTCGTTTCCTACGCAACCCGAAATCAAGCGCTTCGAAGTCCGTACATCTTCATCAATTCTAGTGGAGTCGCCCAACCGGGCAGTACGGTAAAAGCCCAGGCGCCGGCATCGTGGCAAGATTCACACGCTCTCTCAGTTGATGCGGGTTTTTCGGCGATGCTCTCTCGGTTGATGCGGGGTTTCCTGGGATGCTCTTGCAGTTTGGCGCTGGTGGTCGACGGCGGGCCGGCCGGGCAGTGCGGCAGGGCCCCGGGGGCGCGTTAAGTGAGAGAAGGTCCCGCCGGGAGGGCGCGTTAAGTGAGAGAAGGTCCCGCCGGGAGGGCGCGTTAAGTGAGAGAGGGTCCGCCGGAAGTGCGCGTTAAGTGAGAGAGGGTCCGCCGGAAGTGCGCGTTAAGTGAGAGAGGGTCCCCACGGGAGGGGGCGTTAAATGCGGGAGGCCCCAACCTGGTGGTTGGGGCCTCGACCTAATGTATGTCCGGCGGTGACCTACTCTCCCACACCCTCCCGGGTGCAGTACCATCGGCGCTGT
>NZ_JBNZGA010000017.1:0-95171 GCF_050573415.1 Paenarthrobacter sp. NEAU-H11
AGTTGGTGTTCCCTGCAACAAATGGTTTGTTGTTCGGGAACCACATAGTGGACGCAAGCAGTCTTGTTATCTTTTTACCAACCCTGGTGTGGAACCGCTTTTGAACCGGTTTCACGGGTGTGGTGTGTGGTGTAAGTTATCGGCCTATTAGTACCGGTCAGCTTCACGAGTCGTTAGTCCTCGCTTCCACATCCGGCCTATCAACCCAGTGGTCTGGCTGGGGGCCTCTCACACACGAGGTGTATGGAAATCTCATCTTGAAGCGAGCTTCCCGCTTAGATGCTTTCAGCGGTTATCCCATCCGAACGTAGCTAATCAGCGGTGCACTTGGCAGTACAACTGACACACCAGAGGTTCGTCCGTCCCGGTCCTCTCGTACTAAGGACAGCCCTTCTCAAATTTCCTGCGCGCGCAGCGGATAGGGACCGAACTGTCTCACGACGTTCTAAACCCAGCTCGCGTACCGCTTTAATGGGCGAACAGCCCAACCCTTGGGACCTACTCCAGCCCCAGGATGCGACGAGCCGACATCGAGGTGCCAAACCATGCCGTCGATATGGACTCTTGGGCAAGATCAGCCTGTTATCCCCGAGGTACCTTTTATCCGTTGAGCGACGGCCATTCCACAATGTACCGCCGGATCACTAGTCCCGACTTTCGTCCCTGCTCGAGATGTCTCTCTCACAGTCAAGCTCCCTTGTGCACTTACACTCGACACCTGATTGCCAACCAGGCTGAGGGAACCTTTGGGCGCCTCCGTTACTTTTTAGGAGGCAACCGCCCCAGTTAAACTACCCATCAGGCACTGTCCCTGACCCGGATTACGGGCCGAAGTTAGATGTCCAAAGTGACCAGAGTGGTATTTCAACGATGACTCCACCCGAACTGGCGTCCGGGCTTCAACGTCTCCCACCTATCCTACACAAGCCACTCCGAACACCAATACCAAACTATAGTAAAGGTCTCGGGGTCTTTCCGTCCTGCTGCGCGTAACGAGCATCTTTACTCGTACTGCAATTTCGCCGAGTTTATGGTTGAGACAGCGGGGAAGTCGTTACTCCATTCGTGCAGGTCGGAACTTACCCGACAAGGAATTTCGCTACCTTAGGATGGTTATAGTTACCACCGCCGTTTACTGGGGCTTAAATTCTCAGCTTCGCCTTGCGGCTAACCGGTCCTCTTAACCTTCCAGCACCGGGCAGGAGTCAGTCCGTATACATCGTCTTGCGACTTCGCACGGACCTGTGTTTTTAGTAAACAGTCGCTTCCCCCTGGTCTCTGCGGCCCCGATCCCCTCCCACCAGCAAGTGGTGTTCAAGGTTGGGGCCCCCCTTCTCCCGAAGTTACGGGGGCATTTTGCCGAGTTCCTTAACCATAATTCTCTCGATCGCCTTAGTATTCTCTACCTGATCACCTGTGTCGGTTTGGGGTACGGGCGGCTAAAACCTCGCGTCGATGCTTTTCTCGGCAGCATAGGATCACCGAATCCCCCCAAACGGGGGTCCCATCAGATCTCAGGCATCATGAACAGCGGATTTGCCTACCGTTCGCCCTACATCCTTAGACCGGGACAACCATCGCCCGGCTCGGCTACCTTCCTGCGTCACACCTGTTAATACGCTTGCCTCCCAGGATCAGGTCCTGCGCTCCACCAAAACCCTTCACCCACAAGGGGTGTCAGGCAGGTCTCGGGCAGTTAGTATCCCCTGTTCAGCATGGGCGGTTTTTCGCCGGTACGGGAATATCAACCCGTTGTCCATCGACTACGCCTGTCGGCCTCGCCTTAGGTCCCGACTTACCCAGGGCAGATTAGCTTGACCCTGGAACCCTTGATCATTCGGCGGACGGGTTTCTCACCCGTCTTTCGCTACTCATGCCTGCATTCTCACTCGTGTAGGCTCCACCGCTGGTTTACACCGCGACTTCACCGCCCACACGACGCTCCCCTACCCATCCAAACGCCTGAACCACAAGGGCTTAGCTAATATTTGAATGCCACAACTTCGGCGGTGTACTTGAGCCCCGCTACATTGTCGGCGCGGAATCACTTGACCAGTGAGCTATTACGCACTCTTTTAAGGATGGCTGCTTCTAAGCCAACCTCCTGGTTGTCTTCGCAACTCCACATCCTTTCCCACTTAGCACACGCTTAGGGGCCTTAGTTGGTGGTCTGGGCTGTTTCCCTCTCGACTATGAAGCTTATCCCCCACAGTCTCACTGCTGCGCTCTCACTTACCGGCATTCGGAGTTTGGCTGACGTCAGTAACCTTGTAGGGCCCATTAGCCATCCAGTAGCTCTACCTCCAGCAAGAAACACGCAACGCTGCACCTAAATGCATTTCGGGGAGAACCAGCTATCACGAAGTTTGATTGGCCTTTCACCCCTACCCACAGCTCATCCCCTCCATTTTCAACTGAAGTGGGTTCGGTCCTCCACGACGTCTTACCGTCGCTTCAACCTGGCCATGGGTAGATCACTTCGCTTCGGGTCTAGATCACGCCACTGCAACGCCCTATTCAGACTCGCTTTCGCTACGGCTGCCCCACACGGGTTAACCTCGCGACGTAACACTAACTCGCAGGCTCATTCTTCAAAAGGCACGCCGTCACCAGAATCAGACTGGCTCCGACGGATTGTAAGCACACGGTTTCAGGTACTGTTTCACTCCCCTCCCGGGGTACTTTTCACCTTTCCCTCACGGTACTGGTCCGCTATCGGTCATTAGGGAGTATTTAGGCTTATCAGGTGGTCCTGACAGATTCGCACGGGATTTCTCGGGCCCCGTACTACTTGGGATACTCTCACAGGCGGTACACAACATTACGGTTACGGGGCTAACACCCTCTCTGGCCGGCCTTTCAAGACCGTTCACCTATGCCTGCACATCACACCCCACCAGCCCGGCAGAACTGGTATGGAAAGTCCCACAACCCCGACCATGCAACGCCCGCCGGCTATCACACATGGAACGGTTTAGCCTGATCCGCGTTCGCTCGCCACTACTAACGGAATCACTATTGTTTTCTCTTCCTGCGGGTACTGAGATGTTTCACTTCCCCGCGTTCCCTCCACGCACCCTATGTGTTCAGATGCGGGTCACCGAGTCACTCGCGCGCTCGGCGGGGTTTCCCCATTCGGACACCCTGGGATCACAGTCCGGTTATCGACTCCCCCAGGCTTATCGCAGATTCCTACGTCCTTCTTCGGCTCCTAATGCCAAGGCATCCACCGTGTGCTCTTAAAAACTTGACCACAAAAGATCAAAAACGCTAATTTTCGAGAGAACCACGAAAACCACTGCACCATCCCGAAAGACAGCACAACAGATCCAGGTTCATATTCTTGGAAATTGCTTCTTATAAAAGATGCTCGCGTCCACTATGTAGTTCTCAAACAACAACCCCAAACCACACACCCCACACACACAACATGCATGATCGGTGCAGCCAGGAAACCAGAAACAAACAAACCCGCAACCCCGCCCCACACGGGACGGAACCACGGCCCTGTTGCCTCAGGACCCAACAGTGTGCCAAACACGAAACCACCCGCACCCACCAGCACCCTTCCAGGAACCCCCGCAAAGAGGAACCGTACTAAGCACCGGAAAGAACCGGCAGCCGCTATTCGTTGATATTCCACCCTTGAGCACCCGCCGCAGAACTTGCGTCTGCGCAACGGGCTGTACTCCTGACAAACCCCCGCACCGCATACACGGCACGAACAATCTGTAGGTGCTCCTTAGAAAGGAGGTGATCCAGCCGCACCTTCCGGTACGGCTACCTTGTTACGACTTAGTCCCAATCGCCAGTCCCACCTTCGACAGCTCCCTCCCACAAGGGGTTAGGCCACCGGCTTCGGGTGTTACCAACTTTCGTGACTTGACGGGCGGTGTGTACAAGGCCCGGGAACGTATTCACCGCAGCGTTGCTGATCTGCGATTACTAGCGACTCCGACTTCATGGGGTCGAGTTGCAGACCCCAATCCGAACTGAGACCGGCTTTTTGGGATTAGCTCCACCTCACAGTATCGCAACCCTTTGTACCGGCCATTGTAGCATGCGTGAAGCCCAAGACATAAGGGGCATGATGATTTGACGTCGTCCCCACCTTCCTCCGAGTTGACCCCGGCAGTCTCCTATGAGTCCCCACCATCACGTGCTGGCAACATAGAACGAGGGTTGCGCTCGTTGCGGGACTTAACCCAACATCTCACGACACGAGCTGACGACAACCATGCACCACCTGTAAACCGACCGCAAGCGGGGCACCTGTCTCCAGGTATTACCGGTTCATGTCAAGCCTTGGTAAGGTTCTTCGCGTTGCATCGAATTAATCCGCATGCTCCGCCGCTTGTGCGGGCCCCCGTCAATTCCTTTGAGTTTTAGCCTTGCGGCCGTACTCCCCAGGCGGGGCACTTAATGCGTTAGCTACGGCGCGGAAAACGTGGAATGTCCCCCACACCTAGTGCCCAACGTTTACGGCATGGACTACCAGGGTATCTAATCCTGTTCGCTCCCCATGCTTTCGCTCCTCAGCGTCAGTTAATGCCCAGAGACCTGCCTTCGCCATCGGTGTTCCTCCTGATATCTGCGCATTTCACCGCTACACCAGGAATTCCAGTCTCCCCTACATCACTCTAGTCTGCCCGTACCCACCGCAGATCCGGAGTTGAGCCCCGGACTTTCACGGCAGACGCGACAAACCGCCTACGAGCTCTTTACGCCCAATAATTCCGGATAACGCTTGCGCCCTACGTATTACCGCGGCTGCTGGCACGTAGTTAGCCGGCGCTTCTTCTGCAGGTACCGTCACTTTCGCTTCTTCCCTACTGAAAGAGGTTTACAACCCGAAGGCCGTCATCCCTCACGCGGCGTCGCTGCATCAGGCTTGCGCCCATTGTGCAATATTCCCCACTGCTGCCTCCCGTAGGAGTCTGGGCCGTGTCTCAGTCCCAGTGTGGCCGGTCACCCTCTCAGGCCGGCTACCCGTCGTCGCCTTGGTAAGCCATTACCTCACCAACAAGCTGATAGGCCGCGAGTCCATCCAAAACCACAAAAAGCTTTCCACCCCCCACCATGCGATGAGGAGTCATATCCGGTATTAGACCCAGTTTCCCAGGCTTATCCCAGAGTTAAGGGCAGGTTACTCACGTGTTACTCACCCGTTCGCCACTAATCCCCCCACAAGTGAGGTTCATCGTTCGACTTGCATGTGTTAAGCACGCCGCCAGCGTTCATCCTGAGCCAGGATCAAACTCTCCGTTGAAGTAAAACAGACACAACCCCCAGCCCCGGGAAAACGGGACAAAAAGGCTGCACAAAATTTGAAACCAGCTGTAAAAACCAGACCACCCACAGGGGCGGACAGCCCGGTCAATTCAACCAATCACTAAAACAATTGGTATCAACAAACTTGGCACACTATTGAGTTCTCAAACAACAGACACACCCGGCACCACCACCAGCAAAAAACCACCGTGGATCGCTCCGGAGCAACTTTTCAAACTTACCCGCTGGCTTCTCACTTGTCAAACCGGCGTCCGCGACTCTCTTCAGCCAAAAGCTTGAGTGTCGGTTTTTCCGTCTGACTCCGTGGAGCAGCGCGGAAATAAACTCTACCACCACTTTTTCCAGATCGCCAACCGGGCCGCAGAGGGCCTTCCGCGCCCCGTACTGGAGACAGGAAAAGGCCCGGAACCACGCGGATTCCGGGCCTTCCCCGCTCATCGGGGACCGGCTGCTAGCCGGCCGCCGGAGCTCCCGGCTTGAAGTAGGCGGCCCCCAGCGGCGGGAGGGTGACGCTCAGCGTTGCCGGCTGGCCGTCCTGTCCCTGGTCCGTTGCCTTCAGCGCACCGGAATTGAGGACACCGGATCCGCCGTAAGTGGTGGCGTCCGTGTTCAGCACTTCGGTCCATGCACCGGCCTCCGGAACCCCCAGGGTGTAGCCGACGTGCGGCGATCCGGAGAAGTTGATGGCGCAAACCAGCGGGTTGTTCTCCTTGTCCCAACGGATGAAGGACAGGACGTTCCGGTCCGCGTCTCCCCCGTTGATCCACTGGAAGCCCCCGGGCTCGTTGTCCCTGGTGTACAGCGCCGGCGTGGAACTGTAGAGCTCGTTGAGGTCCTTGGTGAGCAGTTGCACGCCGTTGTGTGCTGGGATGTCGGCAAGCCACCAGTCGAGCCCATGCTGTTCGGACCATTCCGCTTCCTGGCCAAACTCGGTGCCCATGAAGATCAGCTGCTTGCCGGGGTGCGCCCACTGGTAGGCGAGGAAAGCGCGCAGGTTTGCGAGCTGCTGCCAGCGGTCGCCAGGCATTTTGCGGAGCATGGAGCCCTTGCCGTGGACTACCTCATCGTGGCTGATGGGAAGCAGGAAGTTTTCCGTAAAGGCGTAGACCATGGAAAACGTGACGGTGCCGTGGTGCCATTTGCGGTTGATCGGCTCCTCGGAAATGTACTTGAGCGAATCGTGCATCCATCCCATGTTCCACTTCAGGCCGAAGCCGAGGCCGCCATGGCTGGTGGGAGCGGTGACGCCCGGAAACGCGGTGGACTCTTCGGCGATCATCACAGCGCCCGGGTGCGTCTTGTAGACCGTGGCGTTGACTTCCTGGAGGAAGGAAATCGCTTCCAGGTTTTCCCTGCCGCCGAACCTGTTGGGCTGCCACTGCCCGTCCTGCCGCGAGTAGTCGAGGTAGAGCATGGAAGCCACGGCGTCCACGCGCAGGCCGTCAATGTGGAATTCGTCCAGCCAGTACAGGGCGTTGGCCACCAGGAAGTTCCGGACTTCGGTTCGGCCGAAGTCAAAGATCAGGGTGCCCCAGTCAGGGTGCTCGCCCAGGTTCGGGTCTGCGTGCTCGTACAGGGGCTCGCCGTCGAACTGCGCAAGCGCCCAGGCGTCCTTGGGGAAGTGGGCCGGGACCCAGTCCAGCAGCACGCCGATCCCCGCCTGGTGGAGGGTGTCCACCAGGTAGCGGAACTCATCCGGGTGGCCGAAACGGGAGGTGGGGGCGAAGTAGGAGGTGACCTGGTAGCCCCAGGACCCGCCGAAGGGGTGCTCTGCCACGGGCATGAACTCCACATGCGTGAATCCGAGCCACTTGACGTAGTCAACCAGTTCCTTGGCGAGCTCCCGGTAGCTGAGGCCCAGGCGCCAGGAACCGAGGTGTACCTCGTAGACGCTCATCGCCGAGTTGTGGGGATCCCGCTGGGCGCGCGCCTCCATCCATTCGTCGTCCTTGAAGGCGTACGAAGGCTCAACCACCCGGGAAGCGGTCAGCGGGGGCACTTCGGTACCGAAAGCCAGGGGGTCTGCCTTCTCCACCCAGTGGCCGGCCTTGGTCCTGATTTCGAATTTGTAGCACGCCCCTGCCAAAACGCCCGGCACAAAGAGTTCCCATACCCCCGAGGAGCCCAGCGAACGGAGGGAGTTCTCGCGGCCGTCCCAGGCGTTGAAGTCACCCTTGACGCGGACCGCCTGCGCGTTGGGTGCCCAGACGGCAAACGAAACACCGTCTACGTCCCCCATGGCGGACTTGTAGTGCTGGACGTGGGCGCCGAGCACCTCCCAGAGCTTTTCGTGCCGGCCCTCACCGATAAGGTGCAGGTCCACTTCGCCCACGGTGGGCAGGTAGCGGTAGGGCTCGTCCATGGTGACCGGTTCGGCACCCGGGTAGGTGACCGACAGCCTGTAGTCGGGGACGTGCCCGTGCTGCAGCGGTTCAAGGACTGCCACCCAAACGCCATGGGCTTCATGTTCCATCGGCACTTCGCCCGTCGGCGTAATCACGGTCACTGCTTCCGCGAGGTGCTTCACCGTACGGATAGTCACGTGGCCGTAATCGTCAAGGTGCGCGCCTAGGACAGAGTGGGGTGCGTGGTGTTCACCGTTCGCAATCTTGCCCAGGGTGCCCTCGTCCACATGGAGCGGCGCTCCCGGCCGGTCAGTTCGTGCTGAGCCTGTCATTTCGTTACCTTCCGATGCTGCGCCGGCGTGATCGCCGGCGCCGTTACCGCCCAGGAGCCGCCGGGAGGCGTTCACGGGGATCGCCAACCAGTCGGGCCTGTTACGCAATTCATAAACTACTTCGTACAGTGCCTTGTCCAGCCACAATGCCACAAAGAGGGGCGACTCCCTGTCCACGGTCCCGGGCGTCACCGCCGCGTACCCTGCCAGGAAGGCCTCCGCGCAGTCGTCAACCCAGTTGGCCGGGACCTGCGCCCCTTCCTGTTCGCGCTGGGCTGCTCCGGCCGCGTAATCGAAAGACCGCAGCATTCCGACGACGTCCCTCAGGGGAACGTCCGGGACGTTGCGTTCTGCGACGGGCCGCAGCGGTTCGCCTTCAAAATCGAGGATGGCCCACCGCGCAGGGCTTCCCGCGTGCCCCGGGACCTGGAGGATCTGGCCCAGGTGGAGGTCCCCGTGGATGCGCTGCAGCGGGCCGGCCGGTGCGTGGTCCAGCTGGTCGAGCAGTGCGGTCAGGGCGTCGTCGTAAGGGCCGACGGCGCTTCCGGCTTCCGCCCATGCCTGGCGGACGCGCTGGGCTACTGCGGGAGCGATGACCTGGCCCGGCTGGCGCTCCGCTGACTGGCCCAGCGCTTCGGCCAGCCGCTGGTGGACGGTGGCGGTGGCCGCACCGAGCGCGCGGGCTTCTGCCGTGAAGTCAGTGCCGGACCGGGCGGCGTCAACGGCCAGCAGCCATGCGTCCCGGCCGCCCGCCAGGAACTCGTGCGCCACAGCCAGTTCGCCCTGGACATACCGCGGGCCCGCGCCGTTGGCTGCCGCTCCGTTTGCCGCCTGGGCCAGCCATTCGCCGCGCACCCAGCCAAGGGTGGCGGGAACTTCCAACGTGCCGGCAGCCGTCAGGGCAGCACCCACTTCAACTTCCGGATTGGTGCCGTCGGACAGCACCCGGAACACCTTCAGGATGGCGGCAGACTCGCCGTCGTCCACAATGACTGAACTGTTGGATTGCTCACCTGACAGCACCTTCACAACGCCGCGGCTGGTGGGCAGCCGCCGCTCCCCCTCGACACGAAAGCCGGCCGCGGCTCCGTTTGGCGCCTTTTCCCTGTTCCGGATGAGCTCCAGCAAGCTGCCCACGAAGTCGGGATCGTGGACGGCGTCATAGACCCAGGTCCGGGATGGATCCATGCCGGCGGCCTGCCCCACAAGGGCACGTTCCATTCCGGCAGCCGGCGCCTGCCGGAAGCTCAAGGGAACCTGGACAACGGCCGTCCGCCTGCCGCCGTCGGGCGTCTTCGTGGTGACGCTCAGGAGGAAGACGGCCAGCCCGGCGTGGCCCGAGGGATCCTCAAGCCCCAGGCTGCCGGCCTGGGACATCTCGAAGTCGGGTGTCTTGACCGGGAACCAGCGCTGCCGTGGCAGCCATTCCTGGAGGAGGGCAGTGAGGGCGGGGGTGAGGATTGGCTGGTTCATATCTCAGTTCTCAATCGAGAGGATCGGAATTGCCTGCGTGTACGGAGACGACGGGTTGGATGCAGCGGACCGGATCCGCAACCAGAAGAAGTCGTGGCTGCCAAGGGTCAGGGTCAGGTTTCCGTCCTCGTTGATGCCGGGGAACGGCTGGCCGCCGAAGACATCGCGCAACCCCCGTCCGGCGAACTGCGGGATCTTCAACTGGGCCGCGACCGGATGCTGCGAGAGGTTGAAGGTGCACAGGATGGTCTCCGCGACGGCGCCCGCCGAGTTGCCGTCCGGAAGTTCGCGGAGGTAGGCCAGTACGGCGTCGTGGTCGGCCTCGACGTGCTTGAACCCGCCGAGGCCGAAAGCGGGGTGGTTCTTGCGTACGCTGAGGATCTGACGGGTCCAGCGCAGCAGCGAACCGGAATGGGCCGCCTCAGCCTCCACATTGGCCATGCTGTAGTTGTACACCAGGGACTGAATGGGCGGCAGGTAGAGCTTGCCCGGATCCGCGTTGGAGAAGCCGGCATTCCGGTCCGGGTTCCACTGCATGGGGGTACGCACGGCATCGCGGTCTTCAAGCCAGATGTTGTCGCCCATGCCGATCTCGTCCCCGTAGTACAGGAACGGGCTTCCGGGCAGCGAAAGCAGCAGGGCGTTGATCAGCTCGATCTCAGCGCGGGAGTTGTCCAGGAGGGGCGCGAGCCTGCGTCGGATGCCGATATTGGCACGCATGCGGGGGTCCGGCGCGTACCAGCCCAGCATGGCCGCCCGCTCATCCGCGGTGACCATTTCCAGGGTCAGTTCGTCATGGTTCCGCAGGAAGGTGCCCCACTGTGCCCCGTCCGGTATTTCGGGGGTGTCATGCATGGTCTCGATGATCGGGGCGGCCTTCTGGTCCCGGAGCGCGTAGTACAGCCGCGGCATGATCGGGAAGTGGAAGGCCATGTGGCATTCGGGCTCTTCTTCCGTCCCGAAGTATTCCACCACTTCATTCGGCGGCTGGTTGGCCTCGGCGATGATGACCCGCCCGGGATAGCTTTCGTCCACCATGGTGCGGAGCTTGCGGAGGAACTCGTGGGTGGCCGGAAGGTTCTCGCAGTTGGTCCCCTCCTCTTCGTACAGGTAGGGGATGGCATCGGCCCGGAAACCGTCGATTCCCTGGTCCAGCCAGAACCGGACCACATCGAACAATGCCTCGATGACCTTCGGGTTTTCGAAGTTCAGGTCGGGCTGGTGGCTGAAGAACCGATGCCAGAAGAACTGGCGGCGGATGGGATCGAAGGTCCAGTTGGATTCCTCCGTATCAACGAAGATGATGCGCGCGTCCTGGTACTTCTCGTCAGTGTCGCTCCAGACGTAGAAGTCCCCGTAGGGGCCATCCGGGTCCTTGCGTGACTCCTGGAACCACGGGTGCTGGTCCGACGTGTGGTTCAGGGGCAGGTCGATGATGACCCGGACACCCCGGGCGTGGGCCTCGGCAACCAGCCGCTTGAAGTCACTGATTGTTCCAAACTCGTCCAGGACCGAGTTGTAGTCGGAGATGTCATAGCCGCCGTCGCGCAGCGGTGACTGGAAGAACGGTGGCAGCCAGAGGCAGTCCACGCCCAGCCACTGCAGGTAGTCAAGCCTGTCAATGAGGCCGGAGAAGTCGCCGGAACCGTCACCGTTGGCATCCGCAAAGGCCCTGACCAGTACTTCGTAGAACACGGCCTTCCGGTACCACAGCGGATCATGCTGAAGGCCCGGGGCATTTAGCTCGAACGTGCTCTTGGGAGTGAAATGCTGGCCGGAACTTTGCGGATTGAAATTCACTGATGCATTCTCCTCACGCGCAGGATGTGCGCGGGCTCCACGTGCGGGTCGAGGCGGACGTAGTTGTACTCGCCCCACTCCCAGCTTTCACCGGAGATGAGGTCATCCACGTGGAAGCCGCCGTTATGCGTCAGGTCCCGGGCGTCGAGTTCAAGGGCCGCCAGGTCCAGCGAGACCGTGGATTCCCTGGTCCCGTGCGGATCTACATTGACCACCACGATCAGGGTGTCCTTGGACCCGTCAGGAAGGGTCTTGTGCTTGGAGTAGACCACCGTGGCGTCGTCCGTGCTGTGGTGGACGGTCAGGTTCTGCAGGTCCTGCAGCGCGGGGTGGGCATGCCTGATCTCGTTGAGCCTGGTGATGTACGGGGCGAGGGTCCGTCCGGATTGCGCCGCGGCGTCCCAGTCGCGTTCCTTGTACTCGAACTTTTCGTTGTCGATGTACTCCTCCGCGCCGGGCCTGGCCACATGCTCGAACAGCTCGTAGCCCGCGTAGACGCCCCACAACGGACTGGCCGTCGCTGCCAGGGCGGCCCTGATCCTGAACGCCGCCGGCCCGCCGAACTGCAGGTATTCAGTGAGGATGTCCGGGGTGTTGACGAAGAAGTTGGGGCGGAAGAAGGCCGCTGACTCGTGGCTCACCTCGGTGAAGTAAGACTCGATCTCCTTCTTGGTGTTCCGCCAGGTGAAGTACGTGTAGGACTGCTGGAACCCCGCGCGGCCAAGCGCATGCATCATGGCTGGGCGCGTGAACGCCTCGGCCAGGAACACCACGCCGGAAACCTCTTTGTTTACCTGCGCAATAAGCCATTCCCAGAACCACACCGGCTTGGTGTGCGGGTTATCCACGCGGAAAATCTTTACGCCGTGGCTCACCCACAGCAGCACAATCCGCAGAATTTCGTTTGAAAGCCCCTCGGGATCATTATCGAAATTGAGCGGATAAATGTCCTGGTACTTCTTCGGCGGATTCTCGGCATAGGCAATGCTGCCGTCCACGCGGGTGGTGAACCACTCCGGATGCGACTGTACCCAGGGATGGTCCGGAGCCGCCTGGAGCGCGAGGTCCAGGGCAACTTCCAGGCCCAGTTCGTTTGCCCGCGCCACGAAGGCGTCGAAGTCCTCGAAGGTGCCGAGGTCCGGATGGATGGCATCGTGGCCGCCTTCGGCCGCGCCGATTGCCCAGGGCGAGCCGGGATCGTTCGGGCCGGCGATCAAGGTGTTGTTGGGGCCCTTGCGGTGCTGCACGCCGATGGGGTGGATGGGCGGCATGTAGATAACATCGAAGCCCATGGCGGCGACGGCATCAAGCCGCCTGGCGGCGGTGCGGAAGTTTCCGGAGGTCCAGGTGCCTGTGGTGTGATCCTTGACGGCCCCTTCGGAGCGGGGAAAGAACTCGTACCAGGCGCCCCGTCCGGCACGGTCGCGTTCAACGTTCAGCGGGAACTTTTCGGAGACGGTCACCAGTTCGCGGATGGGCTGGTGCGCCACAACGCCGGCCACGTCGTGGCCGAAGCCGGCCCCGAGGCGCTCCTCCGTGCTCAGCGACGTGTCGGCGAGCCTGTCGGCTGCCGCACGGAGAACGCCCCTGTCCCAGTCGCTGCGGGAGTCGTCTTCGGATGCTTCACCGAGCAGCGCGGATCCTTCGGCCAGCATCAGCTCCACGTCGATTTCGGCGGCCACCTTCACCTCGGCGTTGTGGTGCCACGTGCCGTAGCGGTCGTGCCAGGCCTCGATGGCAAAGGACCAGTTCCCCTCTTCCGACGGCGTGAGCACGCCTTCCCAGCGGTCCGTTCCCATGCCGCGTTCCCCGCGCGGCGGCGCGAGCCTGACCCTCTGGCGCTCATTGCCTTCGGGGTCGAAGAGCACGGCACTGACGCCGAGTTGGTCATGCCCTTCGCGGAAAGCGGTGGCGCCCACCACGATTCCCTCGCCGGGCAAGGCCTTGGCCGGAAATTTTCCATCCTCCACAACGGGCTGCACGGCGGTGATCGGGAATCGTCCGAACCGCAGCCCATCAGTGATGGAGCCGGTCGACATTTTCATTGATACGGCGCTGGTTCCTGAGTTAGTCGTCACAGGCTCGACGTTAGCGAGAAAAGAGCAAGATTGCTAAGCCTGCGCACCAGTTTCTGCGCGTCCCCCGTCATTTACCCAAAAGAAACCCGGCGCTGGTTCCGGCCGCCCATGTTGTCGGTTAGTGTGACGCAGGTGAAGGCAATCCGCAGATTTACCGTCCGTACCGTCCTCCCCGAACCCATCCGGCCGCTGGCCCGCCTGGCGAGCAACCTGCGCTGGTCCTGGCACCGCCCTACGCGGGAACTTTTCGCGGGGCTGAATCCCCGCCTTTGGGAGGAAAGCGGCCAGGACCCGGTGGGTTTCCTGGGGATGGTTAGCCGCGAAGAATTCCAGCAGCTTGCCGCGAACCGCGCGGTGGTGGAACGCGTGCGGGCCGCTGAGGAGGACCTTGACCGGTACCTCGAGGAGCCGCGCTGGTACCAGGGCCTCGGCCCGGATGCCCCTGCATCGATTGCCTATTTCTCGCCCGAATTCGGCATCACCGAGGTGCTCCCCCAGTATTCAGGCGGCCTGGGAATCCTGGCCGGCGACCACCTGAAGGCGGCCTCGGACCTTGGAGTGCCGCTGATCGGTGTCGGCCTGCTGTACCAGGCCGGCTACTTCAAGCAGTCGCTGTCCAGGGATGCCTGGCAACAGGAGACGTACCCGGTCCTGGACCCGGACGGGCTGCCGCTCACGCTGCTTCGCGAGCCTTCGCCGGACGGCATCGGACGCCCCCTGCAGATCTCGCTCCCCCTGCCCAACGGCCGGCGCCTGCTGGCACACATCTGGCGGGCCGACGTCGGACGCGTCCCCCTCCTCCTCCTGGACTCCAACGTCCCCGGCAATGACGACGCCGCCCGCAGCATCACCGACCGCCTCTACGGCGGCGGCGGAGACCACCGCCTGCAGCAGGAACTGCTGCTGGGCATGGGCGGGGTCAAGGCCCTGCGCGCCTTCCAGCAGCTCACCGGCACTACGGCCCCGGAGGTGTTCCACACCAATGAGGGCCACGCCGGTTTCCTTGGCATCGAACGCATCCAGGAACTCATGGCCGGAGAGCAGGCGCTGACGTTTGACGAGGCCCTTGCAGCCGGCAGGGCGTCCACTGTTTTCACGACGCACACCCCCGTCCCGGCAGGCATCGACAGGTTCGAGATCGCCCAGATCCACCACTTCTTCCAGGCCGGCCTGGCACCCGCCGTTCCCACGGACAGGATCCTGGAACTCGGCCGCGAGAACTACGCTGACGGGAACCCGTCCGTGTTCAACATGGCCATCATGGGCCTGCGCCTCGCGCAGCGCGCCAACGGCGTCGCAAAGCTGCACGGGGAAGTTTCCCGCGGGATGTTCTCCGCCCTGTGGCCGGGCTTCGACCACTCCGAGGTGCCCATCACGTCCGTGACGAACGGCGTGCACGTGCCCACGTGGGTGGACAGCCGCATTTCGCAGCTTGCCCGTGACCAGTTCGGCAGCGAAGCCGAAGCCAACGGCCGGTGGGACCTCGCCTACAACGTCAGCGACGCAGATGTGTGGGCGCTGCGGCGCGAGATGCGGGCGGCCCTGGTGGAGGACGTCCGCCGCCGCCTGCGGGCTTCCTGGAAGAAGCGCGGGGCCGCTGATGCGGAGCTGGGCTGGACGGACAATGTCCTGGACCCGGACATCCTGACCATCGGTTTTGCCCGCCGCGTTCCCACCTACAAGCGGCTCACCCTGATGCTGCGCGAGCCTGAGCGCCTGAAGGCACTGCTCCTGCACAAGGAGCATCCCATCCAGCTGGTCATTGCCGGCAAGTCGCACCCCGCTGACGACGCCGGCAAGAAGATGATCCAGGACCTGGTCAGGTTCACCGACGACCCCGAAGTGCGCCACCGCATCGCCTTCCTGCCCAACTACGACATCGCGATGGCCCGGACGCTGTTCCCCGGCTGCGACGTCTGGCTCAACAACCCGCTCCGGCCGCTGGAGGCCTGCGGAACATCGGGCATGAAAGCCGCGCTCAACGGGTCGCTGAACCTCTCCGTGCTGGACGGCTGGTGGGATGAAATGTACGACGGCGAAAACGGCTGGGCGATTCCCACCGCCAACAACGGCGCATCACCGGAGGAACGCGACGACATAGAGGCAGCAGCTTTGTACGAGCTGCTGGAAACCCAGGTGGCCCCGCGCTTCTACGGCAGCACGGTATCAGCCGGCGCCGGCGCCGCAGGCCCTTCAACGTCGGGGGCCGAGAAGGTGCCCACGCACTGGGTCTCCATGATCAAGCACACGCTCTCGCACCTGGGTCCGGCCGTCTCCGCCGAACGCATGCTCCGCGACTACGTGAACATCCTCTACCGCCCCGCCGCGGAGGCGGGGCGGAACGCCTCTGCCAACTCCTACTCTCAGGCCCGCACCCTGGCGGCCTGGACCGCAAAGGTACGTTCGGCATGGCCGCTGGTGCACGTGGAGCACGTGGACTCCGTGGGCGTCTCCGAGGATCCCCAGATCGGCGACACGCTCCAGGTCAACGCCTACGTGGCGCTGCACAGCCTCACCCCGGAGGACGTATCCGTGGAAGTAGCCTATGGAAGGGCCGAGGAAAGCGACACCCTCACCGACATCACCGTGATGGAGCTGAAGGTACAGGAGGACCTCGGCAGCGGACGCCACCTGTTCAGCGGCTCGCTGGTGATCGACCGGTCGGGACCGTTCGGGTACACCGTCCGGGTCCTGCCGCGGCATGACGCCCTCGCTTCGAAGGCCGAGCTGGGACTGATCGTCAACGCCTGAGGCACCTGCTCCCGAACCCTCCGAGAGGAACCCATGGCCGAACGCACTGTATCCGACGTGATCGTGGAACGCCTCAGTGTTTGGGGGGTGGACCGCGTCTTCGGCTACAGCGGCGACGGGATCAACGGTTTCATGGGCGCACTGCGCCGCGCCGAAGGCCGGGTCGAGTTCGTCCAGGCCCGTCATGAGGAGACGGCTGCCTTCATGGCGGTGGGCCACGCCAAGTACACCGGCGGGGTGGGGGTGGTCACCTCCACCCAGGGCCCCGGCGCCGTCCACCTGCTGAACGGGCTCTACGACGCCAAGCTCGACGGCGTTCCGGTAGTGGCGATCGTAGGGCAACAAAGCCGCACGGTGCTGGGGTCCGCCTATATGCAGGAGATCGAGCTTACGGTCCTGTTCAAGGACGTGGCCGCCCAGTTCGTGCAGCAGGTCAGCGCACCGGAGCAGGTCCCCATGGTCCTGGACCGGGCCTTCCGCACCGCCAGGGCCACCTCCTCGCCCTGCGTGGTCATCGTCCCGCATGACATCCAGTCGGCACCGGCGCCCGAGCTGGAACAGGAACACGGCATTGTGGTCACCGCGCCCTCGTGGAGCACAGCGACCAGGACGCCCCGGGATCAGGATCTGGAGGCTGCGGCAGCGCTCCTGAACTCCTCGGAACGGGTCGCGCTGCTCGTGGGCCAGGGGGCGCGGCACGCCGCCGGAGAGGTGCTGGCGGTGGCCGAAAAGCTTGGCGCCGGAATCGCCACAAGCCTGCTTGGCAAGCCCTACATGGATGAGACCCTGCCGTTTGCGGCGGGCACCATGGGACACCTGGGAACCACCGCCAGCGCGCACCTGCTGGGCAACTGCGATGCGCTGCTGATTGTGGGCTCCAATGATCCCTGGACGGAGTTCTATCCTCCGCCCGGCGCGGCCCGGGCTGTCCAGATCGACATCGACGAAAGGAAAATCGGCAACCGCTACCCGGTTGAGGTGGGTTTGGCGGGCGACGCCGCTGTGGCGCTGCAGGCACTGGGGGAAAGGCTGCAACCGCGCGCCCCCGGGCAATGGCGGACCGACGTGGAGCGGGAAGTCTCCCGGTGGCGGGCATTGGCCGTGGAAAGGGCTGCCGTCCCGGCGAGCCCCGTGAATCCCGAGCGGGTGGTCCGGGAACTGAACGGCCGGCTGCCCGGGAACGCTTTGGTGAGCATCGACGTCGGCAGTTGCGTTTACTGGTATGCCCGGCAACTGGTCCTTCCGCCGGGCGTCCCGGCGCACCTTTCCGGAACCTTGGCCAGCATGGGGTGTTCCCTCCCCTACGGCATTGCCGCGAAACTGGCGCAGCCGGACCGGCCGGTTGTGGCCCTGGCCGGTGACGGCGCCATGCAGATGATCGGCATCGCCGAACTGGTGACTGTCGCCCACCGTTGGCGCCAGTGGGCCGATCCGCGGTTCGTGGTCTGCGTGTTCAACAACAGGGAACTCACCGAGGTGACGTGGGAGCAGCGGGAGTCCGAGGGCGAGCCGCGGTTCGCCGCAAGCCAGGAACTGCCGGACTTTCCGTTCGCGGGCTACGCGGACCTATTGGGTTTGAAAGGCATCCGGGTGGAGGACCCAGAGCTTCTTGGCGATGCCTGGGAGCAGGCGTTCGCGGCAGACCGGCCAGTGGTGATCGAGGTGCTGACAGATCCTGAAATCCCCCTCCTGCCGCCGTTCCCGGCCGGCAGGGAGAAGGCGGACAGCATGCGCAAGGGACTGGCTGCAGAGGACGACGGCGGCAGGGCCCTGGATCTCCTTGCGACCTACACGGGCCACGAAGAACGCACCTAAAGCAGGACGGCGGTGACCGCCAGGTCCTTGCCCGCATAGCGCTCGGCGTCCTGGAGGATCTCGCAGATGATCCCGAATGCCCTGTCACTGCGAAAGGGGGCAGCCACCTGCCACAGGACCGTGACCGGAGCGTTGCCGTTATCCGTGATGCTGTCCGCGAAGTCATGCAGTGAATCGTTGAGCGCGTCGAGGTTGACGCCGTAGTGCTCGGGAAAGTTAAGGACCTCGCCGAAGGTTTCCAGGACAGCCTTCTTGCTGTCGGCTGCGGGAACCACCAGGCTGCGGCGTCCGGCGTCGGCCACCTGCTCCTGCAGCTCCTCAAGGGTCCAGGTGTCGCCGGAGTAGATCTTCATGGCTTTGCTCAGCTGCCTTCCGCTATGTATCTGAATGACTCGTAGTGATCGTCCGTGTAGTACTTCTCGCCGTCGGCGCCGGCCACGATGCGGCGCGCTCCCCTGTCCGATTCCCCGGGCGTTGGCACTGTGTACTCGCGGTAATAGCCCCTGTCCCGCCGTGGCAGGAGGCGCTCGAAGTTACCGAAGGCCTGGCCGTCCTGGCTGTAGCGGTACGGTCCGCCCGCGCGGATGAGTTCGAGAACCCTGCGGCCCTCCACCGGGAGCGCGGACTCACGAACCTCCGGCAGCCCCGAAGGGTTGTCCTGTCCAGGGGCGCTGGTCCCGGGCCCGGCGCCGGGCGCAGGCATGGCACTGGAGGTGCCCTCCGGCGTCGTAGTTTCCGTCAGCTGGCCGAGGAAGCCCGTGCCGCCGAAGGCCAGGAATGCAAGCACCATCAGGCCCGCCAGCAACAGGGGCAGGACGGAACGGTTGCGCATTCTGGAAATCCCGGGTGCCTAGCTGCGGTAGATGCTGATGGAATAGGCCTCCACGAGGTCCTTCTCCCCCGAGGCAACCTGCCCGCCCTGGCGTGCCTCATGCAATGGCGAGGTAGTCAGCCGGAGCTCGAACATCCGCGGGGCCGTGGTCCCGGCCGGAACGCGCGGCAGCGTGACCTGCAGGTCCGAAGCGCTGCCGTTCACCACCATCAACCCCGCAAAGCCGCCGTTGTCCGAGCCCAGGAGGAGTTGCAGGACGCGGTTGTGAGGATCGTTCCAGCGCTCCATGGACATCGGGTGGCCGTTCTGGTCGAACCAGTACAGGTAGGACTGCTCGTCCCGGACAGGGAAGTCGTGGGGCTGGGCCGCGAGGAACTCCTTGCGCAGGCGGATGAAGCGCTTGGTGCTGCGGAGCATTTCGTGGGACTCGGGAGTAAGGGTCCAGTCCAGCCATGCGAGCGGGTTGTCCTGGCAGTAGGCATTGTTGTTTCCCTGCTGGGTCCGCGCCAGTTCGTCGCCGGCGGTGATCATGGGAACGCCCAGGGAAACCAGCATGGACGCCATCAAGTTGCGGCGGGCCTGGGCACGCTTGGCGAGGATCGCGCCGTCCTCGGTGGGACCTTCCACGCCGTGGTTGTAGCTCCGGTTATCCCCGTGCCCGTCCCTGTTCTCCTCGCCATTTGCCTCGTTGTGCTTGCGGTCAAAGGAGACCAGGTCATTGAGGGTGAAGCCGTCGTGGGAGGTGATGAAGTTGACTGACGCCAGGCGGGAACGTCCGGAAGGCTGGAAGAGGGCGGCGGAACCGGACAGCGAGTCCGCGAGTTTGGCCATGGGCCCGCCGTGCCCGCCAGCATCCAGGGCGGCGCGGTCAGTGAGCCAGAAGGAACGGACCGCGTCCCGGAAATGGTCGTTCCAGTCGACCCAGCCGACAGGAAAACGCCCGGTCTGCCAGCCGCCGTGGCCCACGTCCCAGGGTTCGGCAATCAGCTTCACGTCGGACAGGACGGGATCGGCGGCGACGGCAACCAGGAACGGGTGCCGCGGGTCAAACTCGTTGGCCGCGTTCCGGCAGAGGGTGACGGCGAGGTCAAAGCGGAAGCCGTCAATGTGGAACTCATCCACCCAGTACCGGAGGGAGTCCAGGACCATCTGGACCACGCGGGACTCACCGAAGTTCAGGCTGTTTCCGCAGCCCGTGGTGTCCACGTATCTCCCGTGCCCGTCAGTGCGGTAGTACGCCTGCTCGCCCAGTCCGCGGAAGCTCAGGGTCTGGCCGTCGGGGCCGCCCTCGGCCGTGTGGTTGTAGACGACGTCCAAAATGACTTCCAGCCCGGCGGCATGGAAGCGTTTAACCATTGACTTGAACTCGTCTTGGACAGCCTGCGGCCCGGCCTTCTGGGCGGCACGCGTTGCGTAGCCGGGGTGCAGGGCGAAGAAAGCCGCTGTGTTGTAACCCCAGTAATTAGTCATCCCCAGGTCCTGCAGGTGCGGCTCGTCCAGGTGGAAGTGCACGGGCAGCAGCTGCACCGAGGTGACGCCCAGGCTTGTGAGGTGCTCGATGATGGCAGGGTGGGCCATGCCGGCGTAGGTTCCGCGGAGTTCTTCGGGGACGTCGGGGTGGAGCATGCTTTGTCCCCGGACGTGGGCTTCATAGATGATCGTGTTGCGCCACGGCAGCCGCAGCCGCTCGTCGGTTCCCCAGTCGTAGTCGCCTGCCATCCGCACGCTGGCCAGGAAGCCGGCCTGCTGGTCCACGGCGCGCCCGTAGGGATCGAGCAGCAGCGGCTGGCCGGCGTCGTCCTCAATTTCGCTGGTGGGCGCGGCAAAGGGCAGGGACTGCTCGCCGGACGCAGGCCGGAAACCATAACGGGATCCGTACGGCAGGTCCTCGACGATGCCGTGGTGGACGCCGTGGGTGACGTTGGGCAGTGCCTGGGTCCGCCACTCCCCGCCCGGGGCGGCGTAGACGATCTCCAGGCTGGATACGCCCGGCGCATAGCACGCCACGTTGGCCCGCCCTGCGTGGTGGCTGCCTGTCCCGTCCACGTCGGCGCGCGGAACACTGACACCGAGCGGAACCGCCGTGGAGGCGTCCATGGTGGAAGCAGTGTCGAAAAGCGGCATGACCATGACCCGGCGCCTACTTTGCGGCGCGCTGCCGGGAGACCTCATACAGGGAGATGCCCACGGCCATGGAGGCGTTGAGTGACTCCATTGCGGAATCGATGGGGATGGAGACGATCTGGTCGCAGTTCTCGCGGACCAGGCGGCTGAGCCCCTTTCCTTCCGAACCCACCACAATGCACACCGGTTCGGTTGCGAGGGTGAGGTCCGGCAAGGAGACGTCGCCGTCGCCGTCCAGGCCCAGGACGAAGATTCCCATGGACTTGAACTGCTTCAGGGCGTTGTTGAGGTTTGAGGCCCGCGCCACGGGCACGCGGACAGCGGCTCCGGCGCTGGTCTTCCAGGCCGAGGCGGTAACGCCCACCGAGCGGCGTTCCGGGACAATGACGCCGTGGCCGCTGAAAGCGGAGACCGAGCGGATGATGGCGCCAAGGTTGCGGGGATCGGTAATGCCGTCCAAGGCAACGAAGAGCGGGGCGTTGGGGACGTGGCCCTTCTTCCATTTCCCAACCGTCTCCTCTGCCAGTTCGTACGCGTCCTGGTAGTCGTACGGCGGGATCTGCAGCACCAGCCCCTGGTGGACGGCGTCGTCGGTCATCCGGTCCAGTTCAGGCTTTCCGGTTTCGAGCAGCGGAATGCCCCGCTCGGCGGCAAGCTTCAGGGACTCCTTGACGCGGTCGTCCATTTCGATGCGGATGGCCACATGCAGTGCCTTGGCAGGAATGCCGGCGCGGAGCGCCTCGACCACCGAGTTGCGCCCGGTAACGACTTCTTCGGTGGCACGGCCCTTGGGGCCGGATTTGGCCGCTCCGGCGCTGCGGGCACCCGGATTGCGCTTGGCCGCGGACCGCTCGGAGAGCTGCTTGGCCTTGTGCGCCTTGTGGTACGGGCGGTCCTCCGCCTTGGGCGTGGGGCCCTTGCCTTCCAGGGCCTTGCGGCCATGGCCACCGGTCCCGATGGTTGGGCCCTTCTTCGCTTTAACCGATCGGCGACCATTGTTGGCCATTGTGTTCCACCCTTGATTGTGTTGACTGAGTCTGCCTACCAGTCTACTGATCGAAGAAAAATCGGCTGCTAAGGGGGACGGCCGCTTCGGGAAACGCGCCGGTCAGTCGCGCTTCAGGCTCCAGGTTGCCCCGTCCGGGCCGTCCTCCACCAGGATGCCGGCAGCGGAGAGGGTGTCACGGATGGCATCCGAGGCCGCCCAGTTCTTCTCCGCCCTTGCCGCGGCACGGGCTTCCAGCTGGGCCTGCACCAGGACGTCCAGGGCGGCCTTGTCCTTGGTGTTGCCGGCATCGGCACCTGCCACGGCATTCAGCCCGAGGACGTCGGTCATGACTGCCACCGTGTTCAACGCGAGACGGGCCGCGGGGTCATCGCCTTCGGCAAGGGCAGTGTTGCCGGTCCGGACCGTCTCATGCAGGGCGGCCAGCGCACGCGGGACGTTCAGGTCGTCGTCCATGGCTTCGGTGAAGGTGCGCAAGGTTTCCGCGGAGGAGCTCTGGTGGCCGGCAGCTGTGCCGGAGCCGGTACCGAACCGGGCGGTCGCCTTGGCAATGAAACCATCAATGCGTTCGACGGCGGCGGCGGCCTCCTGGAGGGACGTGGGACGGTAGTCCAGCACGGAGCGGTAGTGGGCCTGGCCAAGGTAGTAGCGGACCACCCGGGGGGACGCCAGTTCCAGCATCTCGGCAGGACTGATGGTGTTGCCAATGGACTTGGACATTTTTTCGCCCTCGTAGGTGACCATGCCGTTGTGCATCCAGAAGTTGGCGAACGCGTGGCCGGCCGCCTGCGACTGGGCGAGCTCGTTTTCGTGGTGCGGGAACCGGAGGTCCAGGCCGCCGCCGTGGATATCGAATTCGGAGCCGAGGTACTTGGTGACCATGGCGGAGCATTCCAGGTGCCAGCCCGGGCGGCCCGCACCCCACGGGGAAGCCCAGCTCGCCGTCGTCGGCTCTCCTTCTTTGGACCCCTTCCACAGGGCGAAGTCGCGCGGGTCCTTCTTCCTGTTGCTGAACTGGGGTTCGACGTCCGGGGCTGCCTGCATGTCATCGATGTTCTGCCGGGTCAGTGCGCCGTACTTGCTCCAGGAACGCACGTCAAAGTAGACGTCACCGGAGTCGTCGGGGGCAGGATAGGCGTGCCCGCGGTCGATCAGCTGCTGGATAAGGGCGTGCATTTCGGGGATGTGGCCGGTGGCGCGGGGCTCGTACGTTGGCCGGGAAACGCCAAGCGTGTCGTAGGCCTTGAGGAATTCCTGCTCGTAGCGGTAAGCAAGCGCCCACCACTCTTCCTCGGGCACTTCCCCGGGTTCCGGGGTGAACCCCGGCGCGAAGGAGGCCTCGGACTTGGCCAGGATCTTGTCGTCGATGTCCGTGACGTTCCTTACCACCGTGACCCGGAACCCGCGGTAGGCCAGCCAACGGGTGAGCTGGTCAAACGCAATGGCCGAGCGGATGTGGCCAACGTGGGGCATGCCCTGCACGGTGGCCCCGCAGTAGTAGAGGCTGGCTTTGCCCTCGACGATGGGCACGAAGTTCCGGACTTCGGCGGAGGCAGTGTCATAGAAGCGCAGGGTCACCGCTCCAGATTAGCTGATGGGAAGGTGCGGCCTCGGGTAGACCAGTGCGGTGGCCACGGCGGAGATGCCTTCACCACGGCCGGTGAACCCGAGGTGGTCGCTGGTGGTGGCGGTGACGCTGACGGGCGCGTCCGCGGCATCACTGAGGACCTGTTGGGATTCCTCCCGCCGCGGGCCGAACTTGGGCCGGTTGGCGACGAACTGGACAGCAACGTTGCCAATCTCAAACCCGGCAGCCCGGACAATCCGCGCAGCCTCGGCCAGCAGCGCGACGCCGGAGGCGCCGGCAAATTCCGGCCGGTCCGTACCGAAGTGCGTGCCCAAATCTCCTATCCCGGCGGCGGAAAACAGCGCATCGGCGGCGGCATGAGCCACCGGATCGCCGTCGGAGTGCCCGGCCAGGCCACGTTCACCCGGCCAGAGGAGTCCACCCAGCCACAGCGGGCGGGGCTGGTCCTCCGTGGCGTAGGCGTGGACGTCCAGCCCGATTCCGGTTCGGGGGATGACCATGTCCGCAGATCCCATTCCTAGCCTTCCACCCAGCGTGCGCCCAGGGGACCCTCAAGGAGCCCCTCGGCGAGGATCAGGTCCAAGGGCGTGGTGATTTTTAGGGACTGGGTGGACCCCCGGACCACGTGGACGGGGATGCCGAGCATTTCGACGAGCATTGCGTCATCGGTGACGGCGTCGGACTCTTTCGGGCCAAGGGCCCGCGCGGCTTCGTGGGCCTTCAGCAGGGTGTTGAGTTGGAAGCCCTGCGGCGTCTGCACCGCGCGGAGTTCCTCGCGGGGCGCGGTCCCGGTGACAACCTCCGGGGCCAGTTCGCTGTCCAGGCCAGTAGTGGCCGCTACCGTCTTGACAGTGTCCACTACCGCTACGGCAGGTATGACTGCCGCGGCCCCCGCGGCCAAGGCGTCCGTCACGCGGTGGAAGACGGACTCGGGGGTGAGGGCGCGCGCGGCGTCGTGCACCAGCACCGCTTCTATGCCGTCCATCAGGGCTGCCATGCCGGCCCGGACGGAATCCGCACGGGTGCTGCCGCCGTCGACAATGGAAAGAAGGGGGCCGCCGTCGGCCAGTTCCTGCCGGAAGTCCTCGCACAGGCGGCGGAGGGCGTCGTCTCCCGGGGGCAGCGCAACGCACACCTGGCTGCCCGCTCCGGATGCGACAATGCCGCGCAGGGCATGCATTAGGATCGGCTCGCCGCCCAGGGGTACCGCCGCCTTGGGCATGCCGTAACCCAGCCTTTGCCCCGAACCTGCTGCCACCAGGATCACCGCGGTGACCAGGCGGGTGCGTGTTTCGCTCATGCGGACTAGCCTACGTCCCTGCAGGGCGCCGGCGCCTGAACACCTCGGGAGGAATCCCTGCGGCCTGTTTTTGGGCAAAAAGAAGCCCCGGCGGCACTTGGGTGCCCCCGGGGTTCAATTCTTAGGAAGCCAGGACCTCGTCGAGAACGCTTGCAGCCTTCTCTTCGTCGGTCTTTTCAGCCAGCGCCAGTTCTGAAATCAGAATCTGCCGGGCCTTGGCCAGCATTCGCTTCTCGCCTGCGGAAAGGCCCCGGTCGTGATCCCGGCGCCACAGGTCGCGGACGACCTCTGCAACCTTGATGACGTCACCGGAAGCAAGCTTCTCCAGATTTGCCTTGTACCTGCGTGACCAGTTGGTGGGTTCTTCGGTGAACTCGGCGCGAAGCACATCAAACACGTGCTCCAGGCCTTCCTTGCCCACTACGTCCCGAACCCCAACAAGGTCAACGTTCTCTGCTGGAACTTCAATGGTCAGATCACCCTGAGCCACCTTGAGCTTGAGATACATCTTCTCTTCGCCCTTGATGGTGCGCATCTTGATTTCTTCAATCTTCGCAGCACCGTGGTGAGGGTAAACTACTGTCTCGCCGACCTCAAATACCATGTGGACATTTCCCCTTTCCCGCTGACCAGTTTATCACGATTCAGGCATATGACCGGCCCGGAAGAGGGCGCCGAACCGCAGAAATACGCGGAAAACGGGCCAAATCGGCCCCCTTCACCCCCTTGACGAACGCGGATAATAGTGCATGTGCGGGGTCCTGGGGAAGGCCGATGTGACAGCTCCGAATCCTCGTTTGGCGTGCTTTGCGGATAGGCTATGCGTGATTAATGTTTCAAGACTCTTTGAGGAGTACGCGACGTGCGTTTCACTGCGATGACCCGGGCCCAGCGCGGCAAACTGGCACTGACGGCAGGCGCCCTTGGCGTGGGCCTGCTGACCGCCGGCTGCGGTTACATCACGCCCCAGCAGACCAGCGAACGGTACGCTGCATCGGACGGCATCGTCACCGACCTCGGCCCGATCCAGCTGCGCAATATCCTGATCATTTCCTCCGGCGAGGACCAGCCGGGCCGCCTGATCGGCGCCGTCTACAACTCCTCTTCGCAGGACGTGACGCTCACGGTCAACGGCGCAAAGGGCTCACAGACCGAGGTGCCGGTCAAGGCGAACTCCTACACGCTGCTGAACGACAGCTCGGACGAAGCCATCCTCAGCACCACCGGAGGAATCCCGGGCTCCCTCGTGGACGTCAAGATCACCGAGGACGGAACCAACGTGAGCAACACGGTGAAGGTCCCCGTCCTGGATGCAACGCTGCCTGAGTACAAGGAGTACCTGCCGGCCGGCAGCACGCCCTCGCCGAGCACATCGGCCACGCCGTCGCCGTCCGCTTCGGAAAGCGCAGGCGGGACCGGCCACTAAGGCTGCGGGCTGAGCCCACTGCAGGACAGGCATGCAAAAGGAGGGGCCGCAGGGCCCCTCCTTTTGCATGCCTGTCGCCGGGCGACCCTTTCTAGGGCTCGAACTTATAGCCAAGCCCCCGCACGGTGACCAGGTACCGCGGCGCTGACGGGTCCGGCTCGATCTTTCCGCGAAGCCGCTTCACGTGGACGTCGAGGGTCTTGGTGTCACCGACATAGTCAGAGCCCCAGACCCGATCGATGAGTTGGCCGCGGGTCAGCACCCGGCCTGAATTGCGCAGGAGCATTTCGAGGAGCTCGAACTCCTTCAGGGGCAGCAGCACCTGCTCGCCGCCAACGCTGACCACATGCCGTTCAATATCCATCCGGACAGGCCCGGCCTGCACGGTGGAAGAAATGAGTTCCTCCGGCTCGCCCTGGCGCCGCAGCACCGCCCTGACCCTGGCCACCAGTTCGCGGGAGGAGTAGGGCTTGGTGACGTAGTCGTCCGCGCCAAGTTCCAGTCCCACTACCTTGTCGATCTCCGCGTCCTTGGCCGTCAACATGATTACCGGGACGCTGGACCGCTGGCGGAGCTGGCGGCACACTTCCGTGCCGGAGAGCCCGGGCAGCTGCAAATCCAGCAGCACCAGGTCCGCCCCGTTCCGGTCGAACTCGGTGATGGCGTCCAGGCCGTTGTCCACGACCTCCACCTCGAAACCTTCCTTGCCCAGCAAGTAGGACAACGGATCGCTGAACGACTCCTCATCCTCGACAATCAAGATCCTGCTCAAGCGTTTGCTCCTCGTTCGGTGGCGCCTGCGGCGCCGGGTACTTGGGTAACAGTTGGCTTTTCGGACCCTGCGGTCCCCGCCCGGGCGGGGGCAGCGGCCGGAGGTGTTTCTTCCCCGCCCTCCTGGCCCTCCATCTCGGGAAGCCGGAGGGTGAACGTGGAGCCCTGCCCGGGCTGGGACCAGAGGGTCACTTCGCCGCCGTGGTTGGACGCGACGTGCTTGACGATGCTCAGGCCAAGGCCTGTCCCGCCGGTATGGCGGGACCGGGCCGAATCCACACGGTAGAAGCGTTCAAAGACGCGCTCCTGGTCCTCGGGGCTGAGTCCCTCGCCCTGGTCCGTAACGGAAATGGAAACCAGCCCTTCCCTGCTGCGCACACCGATCCCTACCCGGGTGTTCTCCGGGGAGTACCTGATGGCGTTATCGATCAGGTTGCGCAGGGCGGTCACCAGCAGGTCCTGGTCCCCGAAGACCTTCGCGTCGGTCCGGCCACCCACCACAATGCGGATATTCTTGCTCTCCGCGGGGAGCTGGGACCGGTCCACGGCCTCGGCTATGACCGCATTGACGTCAACCGGGCGGCCCTGCTGGGTGACGCTTGCGCCCTGCAGCCGGGAAAGCTCGATGATGTCCTGCACCAATGCGGCGAGCCGGCCGGATTCCTTGTGCATTCGCTTGGCGAAGCGCCGGACGGCCAGTTCGTCGTCTGCCGAGGACTCCAGGGCTTCGGCCAGCAGCGAGATGGCGCCCACCGGCGTCTTCAGCTCGTGGGAAACGTTGGCTACGAAATCGTTCCGGATCTCTTCTGTCCTGGTGATCTCGGTGCGGTCGTCCGCAAGCAGCAGGATGTATTCCTCCCCGAGCATTGCCGCCCGGACCTGGACGATGATGGTTCCCTGGCCGAGCGGGCCGCGGGGAAGTTCCAGCTGCCTTTCCAGGATGACGCCATCGCGGCGGACCCCGGCCGTCATGTCCAGCAGTTCCTTGTGGACCACCGTGTGGCCGCGGACCAGGCCGTAGGCATAGGCGGCCGGGTTGGCACGGACCACACCGTCCACCGCGTCCACCACCACAAAGGCGCGTCCGACGACGGCAAGCACCTCCGCGGCGCCCGCCGGCAGGGCGAGCTCCCCGGCGTCCACGTCCAGCAATTGCCGCTGTTTCTCGCTGACCCGGAAAGCGAGCACGCCGAACGTACCGAGCGCCAGGCCGATAAGGCCGGCCACCAGGCCGATAAGCATAGGATCCACAGCTCCACCTTATGCTGTAGGTGAAGGCATATCGGCGCGTCCCGGCCCCTTGGCCGGACGGTTCAACTAACGTTCACCTGCAAGGGCTTAACCGTTTACCGAACTTTGGCATTCTAGGTAGTTGGAGTGCCGAACGGCGACGCGATTCCTGCTGCCCGGACCGGGACCGGCGGGAGTTACAAGGAAAGGACGCCTAAGTGCGTAAGGTTTTTCAGGAAGAGCTCACCCAGGTCGGTGACCAGCTGGTGGAGATCTCCCGGCTGGTCAGCGAGGCCATGGACAAAGCCACCACCTCCTTCGAGGTGGCGGACGTAGACCTTGCGCAGGACGTCATCGCTGCGGATGCCCGCATCGACTTCCTGCAGAACAGCCTGGATGAACGGGCCATCGACATCCTGGCCCTGCAGGGGCCCGTGGCAAGCGATCTCCGGATGATCGTCGGATCGCTGCGAATGAGCGCTTCCCTCGAGCGCATGGGAGACCTTGCACGGCACATCGCCCAGCTGGCACGCCTGCGGTTCCCGTCCACCGTCATCCCCGAATCCATGACCGGCACGTTCAAGCGCATGGCCGAGCTGGACAAAGAAATTGCGAACAAGTTGACGGTCCTGCTGGAAACCCGGGACCTTGAGGTTGCCCGGGACATCCTGAAGGCGAACACCGCCATCAACGATCTCCACCTCAGCGTGTTCAAGGCCATCGCAGCACCTGAGTGGGCCGAGTCGCCGGCAACCACGGTGGACGTCGCACTCGCGAGCCGGTACTTTGAACGCTTCGCGGACCACGGTGTCTCCGTCGCCCAGAAGGTCACCTATTTGGTGACCGGCGCGTGGCAGCCTACCGGGACCGAACACAGCTGACGTCAACGCTGCGGAATAACGACGGCGGGGGGGGGGGGGGAAGAAAATAGCCCCCCCCCCGCGGCTAAGAGTATATAAATAAGAGGCCGGGTGCCAATACCCGGCGGGGGGGCGGCTTGTTTCGCCCCCCCCCCCCGCCGTCGTACGTACTGCTTACTTCTTGCCCTGGTTGGCGACTGCCAGGATGGCCTGTTCCGCCGCTTCCGGGTCAAGGTAGGTTCCGCCGGGCTTGATCGGCTGGAAGTTTTCGTCGAGGTCGTACACCAGCGGGATGCCGGTGGGAATGTTCAGGCCGGCGATGGCTTCGTCGCTGATGCCGTCCAGGTGCTTGACCAGTGCGCGCAGGGAGTTTCCGTGGGCCGTGACCAGGACGGTCTTGCCGGCTTTGAGGTCTTCCTTGATGTCCGATTCCCAGTACGGCAGGAGCCGGACCAGGACATCCTTCAAGCACTCGGTGCGGGGAAGGGCGTCTCCAAGGTCTGCATAGCGGGGATCGTGCGCCTGCGAGAACTCCGAGTTGTCATCCAGGGGCGGCGGCGGGGTGTCATAGGAGCGGCGCCATTCCATGAACTGCTCCTCGCCGTACTCGGCAAGGGTCTGCGCCTTGTCCTTGCCCTGCAGCGCGCCGTAGTGGCGTTCGTTCAGCCGCCAGTCGCGCTTCACCGGGATCCAGCCGCGGTCGGCCTTGTCCAGGGCGATGTTCGCGGTGTTGATGGCACGCTTCAGCAGCGACGTGTACAGGATGTCCGGGAGAACGTTATTCTCAACCAGCAGCTCCCCGCCGCGTGCTGCCTCCTCGCGGCCCTGGTCGTTAAGGTCAACGTCCACCCAGCCGGTGAACAGGTTCTTGGCGTTCCATTCGCTGTGGCCGTGGCGCAGCAGGATCAGCTTGTAAGTCATGATTTTCATCCTAGCCGAGCAGTGTTGCCGCCCGCCCAGCGTTACATGCGTCGCCCGGTTAGGTGTCACCAATTGCTTCAGGGATATGGTTGGGCGGTGGTGCAAAAGGCTGAACGGGTGACCGCCCCCCAGATTTTGGGCAGGAATACCGGCAGGCCCGGCAGGCCGGTTGGCAACATCACCCGCGGCACCACCAACCCCAACCGGATGCGCCGGGTGGACCGCTGGCTGACGGGACCGCAGGCCTGGCGGCTCCGCAATGCAGCGGATCCCCTGGTGGTGGACCTGGGCTACGGCGCTGCGCCGGCCACCGCCGTCGAGCTTTATGAACGGCTTTCTGCCGTCCGCCGGAACGTCCAGGTCTTTGGAATCGAAATCGAACCGGAACGGGTCCGCGCGGCGATCCCCCTGGAGCGGCCCGGGCTCAGCTTCCGTGTGGGCGGCTTCGAACTGCCCGTGCCCGGCAAACCGGCCCTGGTGCGTGCGTTCAACGTCCTGCGGCAGTACGAGGAAGCGGACGTGGCCGGAATCTGGCGGCTGGTGCAGGACCGGCTGGCCCCCGGCGGCCTGTTCATCGACGGCACCTGCGACGAGATCGGGCGGCGGGTCACGTGGGTGGCACTGGATGCGGAGCGGCCGCTATCCCTGAGCATCTCCGTCAGGTTCGGCAGCTTCCTCCTTCCCTCCGACGTTGCCGAAAGGCTGCCCAAGGCGCTGATTCACCGCAACGTTCCGGGCGAACCGGTGCACGCCCTCATGCAGGCCATGGACCGGGCCTGGCTCGAGTGCGCGCCGCTGGCGACCTTCGGGAACAGGCAGCGCTGGCAAGGCATGTGCAGGAACCTGCGGGACACTGGCTGGCCAGTCCATGACGGGCCTTCGCGGTGGCGGCTCGGGGAGCTCACCGTTGACTGGGATGCCGTGGCACCCTTGGCCGGCGGGGGCGCCGGCTAATTCACACCGGCTAATTCACCCCGGCTAATTCACCAGGGGCCGTAGGGCCCCGTGTTGCGGCTGCCGCCCCTGCCCGCATCCTTCACGGCCGGCCGTACGTCAGCCAGGTAAACCGACGCAGCAACGACGGCGGCGAGCCCGAACAGCCCGAAGGTTCCGAAGAATGCGCCGCCACCACCGCTGTACAACGAAAGGGCGCCGATCAGGGCCGCGCCGCCGGTCAGTGCCAGCCAGAAGGTCTTGGTCCGCTTGCCCGTGGCCTCGAACGCGTTTGCACGGTGCCGGGCGCAGTCCGCCACGGCCCAGAGCTCCAGCCCCAGCGAAACCAGGGCAAGGATAAAGAACAGGGCCTTCTCAACGGGCTGGATGATAACGAGTTCAACGTCCACAAGCCCAAGCCTAGCCGTCCAGCGAGTCCAGCGCCTGCTTCACATCGGCCCAGAGATCCTCAACGTTCTCGATTCCCACACTGAGCCGCACCAGGTTCTCCGGGACGCTGGCCGGCTCAGCGGTGTGCCGCCGTCGGCGTTCGATGAGTGACTCCACACCTCCCAGCGATGTGGCAGGCAGCCACAGCCGGACTGCGCCAACCAGTTTGTCGGCGGCGTCAGCGCCGCTCATTCCCGCGGCCGGGCGTACCTGGATACAGATGATGGACCCGAAGCCCTTCATCTGCGCCTTGGCGCGTTCGTGGCCGGGATCCGCGGACAGGCCGGGGAACCGGACGGTCTCGACCGCGGGGTGGTCGCCAAGCCGCTCCGCCAGGACCATTGCAGAAGCCTGGGACCGTTCTATCCGCAGCGCCAGCGTCCGCAGGCCGCGCAGCGCCAGCCACGCTTCGAAGGGCCCCGCAATGGCGCCGTGGATAATCCGGTGATGGAGCAGCGCGGACCGGATGTCCGGGTTGGAGGTGACCAGGGCGCCAAGGACGACGTCGGAATGGCCCGCGAGGTACTTGGTCACCGAGTGCAGGACGACGTCGGATCCGAGCAGCAGGGGCTGCTGCACCAGGGGTGTGGAGAAAGTATTGTCCGTAACGACGATGGCCCCGACGGCGTGGGCGGCGTCGGCCAGGACGGAGACATCCGCAATGCCGAGCATGGGGTTGGTGGGGCTTTCGAGCCACAGCATCGCCGCCGGCCGGGCGTGCGGCCCCGCAGCGGGGCCGCGGGGAGCAAGGGCCTCCTTCACGGCGGCAGTATCCGCAATGTCCACTGTCCGGAGCTCGATGAAGCCCTTCTGGGCGAGCTCAGCGGCCATGACCAGCGACCCGGAGTAGCTGTGCGTGGGCATTACCAGCACTCCCCCGGCAGGGACCAGGGAGAGCGCCGAGCTGACGGCCGCGAGTCCTGACGCATAGAGGAGTCCCGGCAGTTCTGAGCCCTCCAGCTGGCCGAGCGCCTCTTCGAAGGGGTCCCAGGTGGGATTGGAATACCTGCCGTAGCCGCGGTCGCCGTCGCCGAGTGCCCCGGTGCCGAAGTATGTGGAGGAAAGGACGATCGGCTGATTGACCGGCTGGTCCCGTTCCCGTGGGGGACGCCCGGCCGCAACCACAACCGTCTCGGCTGACAGGGCCGCCGCCTGCTGTTCGGAAAGACTCATGGTGACAGCGTACTGTCCGCCGGGGACGGCCCGGAAAGCCGTTACCCGGTTCGTGGCCCCCGCGGGAATCCACAGCTGAATCGGGAATTGCCAGCGGGGGTCGGTAGGCTTGGGTGGTGAGCAAACAGAGGGCCGGTCTTTTCATCGCGTTCGAAGGCGGCGACGGCGCGGGCAAGTCCACGCAGGCTGCGCGCCTTGCCGAAGCCCTCGAATCCCGTGGCCTGACCGTCCTGCTGACCCGCGAGCCGGGCGGAACCCCCGTCGGCGAGAAACTGCGCTCCCTTGTGCTGGACCACGGACACGGTGAGATTGATGCGCACACAGAAGCCCTGATTTTCGCCGCTTCCCGGGCAGCCCACGCAAGCCAAGTCATTCGGCCTGCGCTTGAACGCGGCGACATAGTCCTGACGGACCGGTACATCGATTCGTCGGTGGCATACCAGGGGGCAGGACGTGCCTTGGGCGAAGACGCCGTACGGTCCCTCAACGAGTGGGCCACGTCCGGCCTGCAGCCCCATCTCACCGTCCTGCTGGACGTTGATCCAGCGGTGGGCCGCCGCCGCCGCACGGCCGGCGAGACGGCGGAGGACCGTCTGGAGTCCGAAGCTGACGAGTTCCACCTCCGGATCCGTGAGGCCTTCCTGGAGCTGGCGCAGCGCCGTCCGGAGTCCTACCTCGTGCTGCCCGCCCATGACTCCGTCAGCAGGCTTTCCGCCCGGATCCTCGAGCGGGTGGATACCCTGCTGGCCGAACAGGACGAAACACCGGCGGGCGCACCCCAGGCCCGGGCCACGGCGGTCGGGGGCGCCCCGTGACGGTGTGGGACGACCTTCAGGGCCAGCCCGCCGTCGTCGAACAGCTGCGGCAGGCCTCCAGCGGCGAGGGACTGACGCATGCGTGGCTTTTCACCGGCCCGCCGGGTTCCGGGCGTTCCAATGCGGCCAAGGCGTTTGCCGCAGCACTGAACTGCGACCAGGAGGACGTCAGCCTGCGGGGCTGCGGGCGCTGCGCGGCGTGCCTGACCATCCTGGGCGAGACCCATTCGGACGTCACTTTCGTCCGCACCGAGAAGGTCACGATCACCATTGACGAAGCCCGTGAACTGGTGGCCACCGCCGGGAACCGGCCCTCGGCCGGCCGGTGGCGGATCATCGTGGTGGAGGATGCGGACCGGATGGCCGAGCGCACCACGAACGTCCTGCTCAAGGCCATCGAGGAACCAACTCCCCGGACTGTGTGGATGCTGTGCGCACCGTCCCCGGCCGACGTCCTGGTGACTATCCGGTCGCGCTGCCGCAGCGTGGCGTTGCGGTTGCCGCCGGCTGCGGACGTCGCCGCCCTGCTGGTCCACCGCGACGGCGTGGATCCGGCCCTCGCGGAGCGCGCCGCGCGGGCAGCTCAAAGCCACGTGGGCATCGCCCGCCGCCTCGCCCGTGATCCTGCGGCCAGGGAACGCCGGCTGGAAACAGTGCGGTTTCCGCTTGGCCTGCGGGGGGTTACGGCTGCCGTGATGATGGCGGACAAACTCGTCAAGATCGCCACAGCGGAGGCCAACAGTTCCAACGAAGAACGGGACGCTGCGGAGAAGGCCGCCTTGCTGGCAACACTGGGCGCACCCGAGTCCGGGACGCTCCCGCCTGCCATGCGCAGCCAGGTCAAGCAGCTGGAGGAAGACCAGAAGCGCCGGGCCAAGCGGTCCATCACGGATTCCCTTGACCGGACGCTGACCGATCTCCTCTCCTTTTACCGGGATGTGCTGATCATCCAGTTCGGGAATGCTGTGGAACTGGTAAACGTTGAGTTGAGGAGCGAATTGGAGGATTTCGCCAGCCGCTCCACGCCGGAATCCACTCTTGCCCGGATGGATGCCATCAACAAAGCCCGCGAACGCATCACCACCACGAACGTTGCACCGCTGTTGACCATTGAGTCCATGGCAGCCAGCCTGATCTAGTCCTTCAAGGAGACCGATGACTGCCCGCCCCCTGCCCGCACGGCCGCGACCCGTGGCGCTTGGCTTCCGCGCACTTGGGGCCATGGTTCTTGCCATGGTTCTGGCGTCCTGCAGCCTCCTCAGTGGCGGCGACCGCAGCCAGGAGGCTGCCACCGCCAAGGCCGACCCCTCGATCGTTGCGTCTGCTCCCGCCGGGCTGGAGAAGTTCTATTCCCAGGAAGTCGTCTGGGAGCCGTGCGAGGGCGAGTTCCAGTGCACCAAGGTGACAGTGCCCATGGACTACGGCAATCCCGACGGCGGGACGATCCAGCTCGCAGCGCTGAGGGCTTCGAGCACGGGGGAAAAGGCCGGGAGCCTCCTGGTCAATCCGGGCGGTCCCGGCGCCTCCGGCTACGACTTCGTCAAGGATGCCGCTGGAACCCATTTCTCCCAGGCTGTTCGTGATTCGTTCGACGTCGTGGGCTTCGACCCCCGGGGCGTGAAGCGGTCCGCCCCCGTGACCTGCATGACGGACGCTGAACGGGACGCAGCCAGGGCGAAGGTCTACGACCTCGAAACGGATGCCGGACTTGCTGCCGCCCTGGCGGACAACAAAGCGATTGCCACCCAGTGCGGGGAGCAAACCGGCCCGGTCCTGGCGCACATCGACACCGTCAGCTCCGCGAAGGACCTGGACATCCTCCGGGCCGTGGTCAATGATGCAAAGCTCAACTACCTCGGGTACTCCTACGGCACGTTCCTGGGGTCCACGTACGCTTCGCTCTTCCCTGACAACGTGGGCCGGATGGTCCTCGACGGTGCCCTGGATCCGTCCATCAGCAATGAGGAGCTGACCAGCGGCCAGGCCCGCGCCTTCGAAAAGGCCATTCGGGCCTATGTAGCCAGTTGCCAGGGCCAGGACGGATGTCCGCTGAGCGGAGACGTGGAGGCGGGCGTCCAGCAGATCCGGGACCTGATCGCCGCCGTCCAGCAGACTCCGCGCACGGCAAAGGACGGCCGTGTAGTCAATGCCACCACGTTCGTGAGCGGCCTCATCACGCCCCTGTACAACGACCAGAGCTGGCCCGCCCTGACCCAGGCTTTGGACGCGGCAATGACCGGGGATGTAAGCCTTATGCTGCGGCTCGCGGACCTCGGCGCAGACCGCTCACCCAACGGGACCTACACGTCCAACTCGACCTTTGCGTTCAACGCCATCAACTGCCTTGACTACCCCATGGTGTCCGACACCGCCGGAATGCGTGCCGAACAGCAGCGCCTGATGCAGGACTCCCCCACCTTCGGGTATTTCTTTGCCTATGGCGGCACCAACTGCGTCGATTGGCCGTACCCGAACGTGCGCACGCCCGCCCCGGTGGAATACGACGGCGGGTCCACCATCGTGGTGATCGGCACCACCGGGGACCCTGCCACGCCGGTGGAATGGGCGTCATCGCTGCGCAAGCAGTTGGGCAATGCGGCACTTATGACCTGGAAAGGCGAAGGCCACACCGCCTACGGCCGGTCCAACGCCTGCATCGAGGATGCGGTTGACGCCTACCTTGTCAGCGGAAAGGTTCCCACCGACAACACGGTGTGCTGAAGGCCTCAGCAGCTCCCCGGCCGTCCATTTTGACCCGGGCGCGGGGACTCTATTACAGTTGACTCTTGCATGAGGCGCCCGGTTACGCCGGAGGATCATGCGGTGCTTCCTTAGCTCAGTCGGTAGAGCGTTTCACTCGTAATGAAAAGGTCATCAGTTCGATTCTGATAGGAAGCTCGGGATAAACCCCGGACAGCCCCTGTTTTCGGGGGTTTCCGGGGTTTTTCGCTGGTTAACCGGGTGCTGCTGCCCGAGGGCAGGGCACACTTATGGCACACTTTGCTGCCGGGCAGCCATCTGGGTTCCGGCACCAGTACGTAGCCCGCCGACCTCAGCTGCGTATTCGTGGCGCTTCCGCTTCTACCAAACAGTGACCCCGTCATCATCGCGATCAGGCAATGAAACGCGCTGAGCCGGCAGACGAGCGGGGCAGCCCTGAAGTACCTGCCCCGCGCTCCGGGCGCTCAGGCTCGCTGGGCCCCTGGTCGTCCATTGCTGACCACGAAGGACGCGTCCACGACAGCCGGAGACGTAGTGTCTGCGGCTGAGGCCACGGTGAGGTAATCGCTGCGGAACTCGTCCGGGGTGACGGTGCAGCGGGTCCAGCCCCGCTTATCCGGGTTGATGTAACGGGTGTGCGGGTTGTTGGGCAGGGCGTTCTTGATGGACTGGGCCCATCCGCAACCGGAGCTGATGGAGGTCCCGACGAACTCGGTAGTGACGACTTTCGAGGCCGGATCAGCGAAATCGAGGAGGACGTCGTTGACGAAGGCAGCGTGCCAGTCACCACTCAGGATCACGGGGTTGGCAGGGTTCTGCTGGTTGATGAAGTTGGTGAGCCTGTTGCGTGAGACGACGTAGCCGTCCCACTGGTCGTGGTTCACGGACAACACCTCGGACGGGTCGTAGTCGTACTGGGCCATCATCGTCTGCTGGGCGATGACATTCCAGCGTGCCGGGGAGGACACGAGCCCCTGGAAGAGCCACTGCTCCTGCGCGTCACCCATCAGGGTGCGTGAGGGGTCATAGACGTCGGGGTGCTGCGGGCCGCCGGGGAAGTTCTCGGTCAGCTGGTCGGAGCGGTATTGGCGGGTGTCCAGGACGTGGAACCTTGCCAGGTTGCCGTAGTCCAGGCCGCGGTACAGGACCATGTCCGGGCCGGTGGGCCGCTGCGGGCGGCGCAACGGAAGATGCTCGTAATAGGCCTGGAAAGCGTTGGCGCGCAGCTGGAGGAACCGCTGGGGTTCGTTGGAGGCCTCGTTGTCCGGTTGGGACACGCCCGCGGCCCAGTTGTTCTCAACTTCGTGGTCGTCAAAGGTGACGACGAAGGGGAACCTGGCGTGCGCGGCCTGCAGGTCAGGGGAGCTCTTGTACTTGGCATGGTTGTTTCGAAAGTCGGCCAGGCTTTCGTGGGTTTTGCCCTCGTAGGTGTAGTCCCCCACGTGCACGACCAGGTCAAGGTCCTCCTGAGCCATTGTGCGGTAGGCGGCGTAGCGGCCTCCGGCCCAGGACTGGCAGGAGGCCAGGCCGAAGGTGATCTTGCCCGGATCCGACCCGGCCGCCGGCGCCGTGCGGGTGTGCCCGACCGGGCTTTCCTCGTTGCCGACACGGAAGCGGAACCAGTAGTCAGACGATGGGTTCAGTCCCACGACCTCGGCGTGAACGGAGTGGGCAAGCTCCGGCGTGGCCGACTCACTTCCTGCTTTGACCACAGTGCGGAACTCCGGGTCGGTTGCGACCTGCCAGATCACTTCGAGCTGATACGGCGGCATTCCGCCGAGCCCGTCAGCTGCCTGCGGTTCCGGTGCCAGCCGCGTCCACAGGACGATGCCGTCCGGGGTGGGGTCGCCCGAGGCGACTCCCAGGGTGAACGGATTCTGCGGGAAGCGCGGCTCCGCCCATGCCGGGGCGGTGGAGAACCCGTAAATGGCTGCTGTCGCAGCCGCTCCCCCGCTCAAGGTAAGGAAGCGACGGCGGGAAGTTGCACGAGAAAGGGACACAATGTCTCCTGAGGGTCTGGGCGATGTCCGGTCCATTCAGTCAAGGGGAATCAAGGGGGCGATGAACCGGGAGTTAACATGCTTCAAACGTTGCCGGAGCCGCAGGGCAGCGATCGTGAGGGCGGGGACTCGCCATCTCCTCCGAGCGGGCCCAAAACACAATCTCCCAAAGAAGCCGTAAATCTTCAGGTTGCCATGCGGCTATTCCGGGTTGCCCCGTGTCGTCGGCCGTCTGTTGCGTCGGGGCGATCCATACCCGCATCCCCAGTTAACCTCCCAGCCACATCCGGTTAATTACCGATCAGTAACTTGAAAGCTCCTGTTGAGACCCCAACCTTAAGAGGCCCCACAATGAGCTCCTCAACCACCCGCCGCGTCCTCACGACGGGCCGCCACCGCCGTGCGGCCGTCACCGCGCTGGCCGTGTCCCTTCCCCTTGCCTTCCTTGCCCCGGCCGGCGCTTCCACCGCGGCGCCCCTGGCTCCGACGCAGGATCAGCAGAGTTCTGCACCATCGCAGCCCGGTCACCTTGACCTCGGCGCGCCGGACCTTCCCGAGACCCGGAACGTGACCACACTGGCCCCGGGCCTGACCCGCACCTCCATCACCCGGGGCACCCCGAACCCGGACTTCTTCTGGACCGCCGAAGTGGCTGTCCCGTCCACCTCACCGGACCCTGACGCGCCCTCCTCGGCGCTGTCCTCCCAGGCGCAGGCCCAGATGGTCGCTGACAGGCTCACCGCGGCCGGCGTCACAGCCCGGGTCGAGCACGTCCAGTCACCCCAGCTGGCCGACGCCGGCGGTGACCTCGGCTACCGGGTCCGCGCCGGACAGTTCGCGGCCAAGGCTGACGGGGCCGCCACCGTCGACCAGATCAAGGCGGCAGGCTACAAGTCCTCGGTCATCTACACCGGCTGGGACGGCGACGCCGGCTCCAGCGAGGACGACCGCGGGCCCTGGAAGCTGGAGGTGCTCACCATTGACCCGAAGGAATTCCGCGGCGACCTGACCTCTTCGTTCGGTCCGAACCTCCAGGACCGCGAAACCACCAGCTCACTCGCTGCCGGCGCCGGCGCACTTGCGGCAATCAACGGCGGCTACTTCGTTATGGACCCGGCGGCAGGCGCCCCCGGTGATCCCGCAGGCGCAGCAGTCCACGACGGCAAGGTCCTCAGCGAACCCGTCGGAGACCGTCCCTCCCTGGTCCTCGACGAGAACAGCAGCTCCGTCCAGCGGCTGCACTGGCACGGCACGGTCACGGGCGCCGCCAACACGGGATCCCTGCCCCTGGACGGAATCAACCGCGTGCCGGGTCTCATCCGCAACTGCGGCGGCACCGACGACACCCCCACCAACCTGCCGCTGCACGACTTCACCTGCACGGACGCGGACGAAATCGTAGCGATCACCCCCGAGTTCGGCCCCACCCCGTCAGGGCCGGGACTCGAAGTCATCCTCGACGCCCACGGCACCGTCACGGCCGTCAACCACGCCCGCGGCACCACCCTCCCGGCCGGCGGGCAGGCTCTGCAGGCCATCGGGGCGGACGCGGACAAGCTCGCCGCCCTGGCAGTGCCCGGCGCCAAGCTGAAAATCGACACGGACCTGCTCGACGAGAGCGGCAAGACCCTGAAGACCGGGGCCACCACGGACGTGGTCAACGGCGGCCCGACCCTCGTCGAAAACGGCCAGCTCAACGTCACCGCCAAGCGTGACGGCATGGTCCGCACCAACGACAGCAACAGCTTCTTCTACGGCTGGGTCCACAAGCGCAACCCCCGCACCATCGCCGGCACTGACGCCCAGGGCCGCACCCTGCTGGTAACCGCCGACGGACGCCAGACCACCAGCCTGGGCCTGAGCATCAAGGAATCCGCCGACGTCGCCCGCTCCCTGGGCATGGTCAACGCCATCAACCTCGACGGCGGCGGATCAACCACCATGGTCCAGAACGGCCAGGTCGTGAACTCCCCCTCGGACGCCGCCGGCGAACGCCCGGTCGGCGACGCACTCCTGCTGCTGCCGGGCCGAAAAGGCTAACGGCGCACAGGCAAGCATGACTTCTTTGGCTTGCCAACCAGATCATCAGCATGCTTAGTATGGGTGCAGCCGAATGCGAACGGCTGCCAACCAGAGGAGGAAACACCATGGGACTAGGCGACAAGATTGAGAACGCTGCCGAGAAAGCCGGCGGCAAGGGCAAGGAAGCTGCGGGCAACGCCACCGGCGATGACAGCCTGCGGGCTGAAGGCCAGGCAGACCAGGCCAAAGGCGATGTGAAGCAGGCCGGCGAAAAGGTCAAGGACGCCTTCAAAGACTAACCGCTTTTACGAGAAGGGTGCGCTCAGCGAACGGGGCGCACCTTTTTCGTGCCCAGGTGTTGCTGAGTTGCGCCAGAGTATCCGGTCATGCCGTCCTAGACTTCGCCATGCACCCGTTAGCGGCGATCGCCCTGGTTTTCCTCACCGGGCTTACCTGGATGGTCACGATCCTGACTTTGTTGATCGCCCTGGCCAAAGCCCGGCGCCCGCCTCGGGCTGAAGTCAGACACGCAGCCCACGCCGAAGCCCAAACAGCTGACGGCGAGGCAGCGGCGAGCCTTACGCTCAGTGGCTGAAACGCCCCTGATCAGCAGGACAGCTCAGTCCCGGACGTTTTCCCCAGGGAAGCGTGCAGCCCATTCCTGAAGCCGGTCAGTGCTCCCGGGCGTAGGCCCATTCCGTGGTGAGGGTGCGGTTGAAGCGTTCTACTTTGCCATTGGTCTGTGGCCGGTAGGGGCGAGTCTTGCGGTGTTTACACCTAGAAACCAAAGTTTCTGGGTGTTTTTCGCTCGTTTAATCGTCAGGCGGGTTTGCTGGGCAGTTCCCCGGCTTCCCTCCCTTGCTTTTATGGCTTTCGTCCTGCCTGGATCCGCGCAGATGCTTTACAGCCGGCAGGCATTCGCCGCATTCTGGTGTGAAGGCTCCGGCAGAGGGGCCTCGGACAGGAGACCGGCATGGCTATTCCCGCAGGCTTTCCCGGACGCGCATTCCACCGAAACACAGCCACGGCCCCTTCCCTGGCCGACTTGCTGCCAGCACCGGGCCCGGATCTGCGGATGCGGTTTGAACCCCGTTTTGCCGAGCTTGTGGGTGGTGTTGTGGCCACGCTCCGGGTCGCCGGAAGGACGCCAGTACCGGTCAGCGATCCGCATGGGCGCCAATGGGCACCCGCCTACATTCTGGGCAGCCTGGAACAGGACCACCCCTTAAAGGCCGCTGCTTCCAACACGGCGGTGGCGGAGGTGGTGGTGGACGGCTCCGGCCGCATGGTCCGCAACCACCCGGTTCAGGTCATCCGCGGCGCACACAGGCTACTGCCCGTCAGCTGCCCGAGCCTGGCCGACCGCTACGAACAGTTCATCCTCGCCGTAAGGATGGGCGAGGAACCCCGTGGCGATGCAATGGTCCTGACGCGGCACGGGGAGCTGATGATTGCAGGCCCCGGCCAGGAACCTGTTGCCTTGGCCGACTACCTGAACGACCTTTGCCGTTCCGCTGTTGGGCGCGCTGCAGCTTTTTAGAACTCGAGGTCGAAGTCAAGATCCAGGTCTTCCATTGCCGCCAGTTCCCGCCAGCTTGATCCAATGGCGGCTGCTCCGAGCGTCGCTGCGATCGGCATTCGATCAACGGCGGCCAACTGCTCCAAATCCAGCCCCGTCAATTCGGCGATGTCACGGATCGGTGCCTGGAAGCTACGGAACGGACCCAGGGGCGGGGTGCCGTCGAGTGCGCCGGGACGCGGCACGTCCGGCAATTCCGCCAGTTGCGGAGTCTGGTCCACAACGTAACCGGTGGCCGCCAGTTCACCTTCATGGATAAGGGCTGCAACCTTGAAAAATCGCAACGGGATGTCCACTCCGCGGTAAACCGGGTCGACGTCGCTGAAGATCGGACCCGTGAAGACCACGATCCTCCTCCGGTGCCCGGCTGCATGATCCAGCAGGTAGGACTCCATCCCGAGCCACAGTTCCAGGCCCTGGTTGAACTTTGCCGCCTGGGGAGCGGCGTTGGTGTAGTGGAAAGTGTCCTCGTTGGCCTGTGCGGCCTCTGCCAGGGTGTCACCCCACACGGCGGAGGCCCGGCGGACCAGGTGCCCTCGGTCGATGTTGTTCCTGGCATAGACCCGCTCCCCCGTTTGCTGGTCTTCCCGCAGGCGCGGGTCCAGCCGCCAGTTGATGCCGTGCCGGTCCAGGTCCATGAGCTTCCGCCCGTCGATTCCAAGCCCGGTCACGGCAGCGAGGCGCTTGTCCAATCGCATCCGCACCGAGAAGTGGGTGTAGGGCAACAGGCAGCTGAAATCCCCGGGGCATCCCCCGCGCTGGCCGCCGGCTTCATCCCCCCGACACCTGCCGTTGTCTGCCGCGCCATCCCGGGCGCCTACGTTTGATCGCGCCCGGCCCCACCGGGCACCCCCAACACGCACCTGGAGCAGACATGAAGATGAAGCGAGTCCTGGCCATTGCGGCCGTCGCCGCGGCCACCCTGGCAGCCGGAACCTCCGCTGTTGCCACCAACGGGCAGGCCCCCAAGGGCCTCACGGCAGAAGCCGAGGCCTTCACCAAGGTGGACCGCAACACCCAGTGGGAACAGGTCCAGAAGCTCAAGCTGGACTTCCCGACCTTCCACCCGCAGGGCATGTCGCTGGTGGGCGACAAAATCTTCCTCAGCAGCGTCGAGATCCTCGAACCGACAGTGCGCTACCCTTCGCCCGTTGACGGCTACGACCGCACAACCGGCAAGGGCCGTGGCCACGTCTTCGTCCTCGACCGGCAGGGAAAGCTGCTCAAAGACATCGTCCTGGGCGAGGACACGATCTACCACCCGGGCGGCACCGACTTCGACGGCGAGAACGTCTGGGTTCCCGTCGCCGAATACCGGCCGAACAGCAGCTCAATCGTCTACACTATCGACCCTGACACCTACCAGGTCACGGAGCAGTTCCGCGAAGCGGACCACGTTGGAGGGGTCGTCGCCGACCGCAAGACCAACCGAATCAGTGGCGTCAGCTGGGGTTCACGGAAGCTGTTCACCTGGAACAGCCAAGGCGCGCTCCTGGGGACGCAGGCAAACCCCAGCCACTTCATTGACTACCAGGACTGCGAGTACGCCGGTGCCGGCCACCAGCTCTGCTCGGGCGTTACCGGCCTGAAGACTGCTGACGGGAAACCGTTCGAGCTCGGCGGCCTCGCCCTGACCGACCTTGCAGACGGAACCATCATCCACGAGGTTCCCTTCCAGAAGTTCTCCACCGCCGGACACTCCATGACCCGCAACCCCGTTGCCTTGGAATCTGATGGCGGTGTTCTGCGCCTGTTCGCCGCCCCCGATGACGGCGAGGAAGCCGCCGGCACTGAACTCTTCGTGTTCGAGGCCCGCCCCTGAGCCAGCAGGAATCATGGCTGCGGGAGGGGACCGGGATTCGGTCCCCTCCCGCAGCACACCCTAAGGAGTGGTTCCCGGCGGGGATGGCCGGGCAGGGCTAGACTGGCCGGGCAAGGACGGATTGGGGATCCAGGGCGGCGCTGCCGCCGTTCCGCTGGTCGGTCGCAGCCAACGGACCCGAGGACTCTCACCGTGACCTTCTTCCAGGACTTTCCCATCCCGGCGTCCGGTCCCAGGCCCTCCGCCCCCAGGTTCGAGCCGCCTCCGTGGGCCGCTCCCCCGTCCTATGAACTGCCGGCCGTGGTCCACGTCGGCAAGTTTCTTCACCACAGTCCCGCGATGGTCATGGCGCTCAGAAGTGCGGAGGTGTTCTCCACCGGCTGTTCCTTCAACCTGTCCTGGATCATTCGCCGCGGCGAGGAAGACGAGGATGACTGGGCCGACAAGCATGCACTGTTCTTCCAGCCGGGCATGCGCCTCCGCCGCGGCACAGTGCCCTTCTCCGGGCTGATGTTCGGCGTTCAGTTCGCCGACGGATCCAAGGCAAGCACGGGAGCCCGCGGCCCCCACGGGTTTATGGGCAGCACCGGGGAGCCGGAACCCCCTACCCTTGTCCTGAACAACGGTGGCGGCAGCGGAGCCCCCGATGAGCTGGCCGGCAGCGGCACCCTCTGGCTCTGGCCGCTTCCGCCCGCCGGCGACCTGCGCCTGGTGGCCCAGTGGATCGACTTCGGCATGGAGGAAAGTTCCATAACGCTCGACGGCGGACAGCTGCGGCAGGCCGCGGCAGGCGTGCAGCGGTTCTGGCCGGAGAAGTAGCAGACGGGGTAGCTGCTACGACACCCGAACCGCGCCCGGTGTGCCGTCTTCGACCTCGAACACCGCATGCGTGTACTGCCCGGCGGCCCGGCTGCCCACCCCGGTTGCCATGCGAAGCTCGGTGCGCCAGCGCTCCGGAGTGACCTGGCACCGGACGTAGCCCCGCCGGTCGCCGTCGAAGAACTTGATGTGCGGGTTGAACCCGATCATGGGCTCGTAGTAGGGCCCGTAGACTGGCACGTCGCCGTTGGTGCTGATGGAGGTGCCGACGAACTCGGTGGCCACCACCGGGGAGTCCGGCCGGTCAAAGTCCAAGTGAACATCGTTGACAAAAGTGGAGTGCCAGTCGCCGGTGACGAACACGGCATTGCGCACCGCGGGCCCGGCGATCACGTCCAGCAGCCTCTTGCGGGCCGCCGGGAAGCCGTCCCAGGCGTCATGCCACAGCAACTCACCCGCGGCGCCATCGTGGTCGAGGCGGGAGACCATGACGTTGTTTCCCAGGATGTTCCACCGCACGTCTGAGTCGCGCAGCCCGGCATAGAGCCACTGTTCCTGCTCCGGGCCGAGCATGCTGATGGCGGGGTCGTAGGCCGCTTCGCATGCCTGGGCTTCGCCCCAGCCGCAGGGCGGAGCGTCGCGGTACTGCCGTCCATCCAGGACGTCCAACTGAGCCAGGCGGCCATAGCGCAGCCGCCGGTAAAGCTGCATGTCCGTGCCTTGGGGCAGCGACCGCGCCCGCAAGGGCTGGTGCTCGTAGTACGCCATGTAGGCCGCGGCCCGCACTGCGGTAAAGGCCTGGGTCTGCCCTTCCCAGCCTCCGGCGTAGTCATTCTGGACCTCGTGGTCATCCCAGGTCACGATGAACGGGAACCGGGCCTGTGCAGCCTGCAGGTCGGGATCCGACTTGTAGAGGGCGTAGCGTGCCCGCCACTGCTCAAGCGTCTGCGGGGCCGGCTGCGCGGCGGCGGGAACTGGCGTGCGGCGCAGGCCGCCGTCGGCCCCGATCTCGTACTCGTAGACGTAATCGCCCAGGTGCACCACGAAGTCCAGGTCCTCTGCTGCCATGTGGCTGTAGGACGGAAAGAAGCCGTCATCCCACTTCTGGCAGGAGGCGAAGGCGAAATCCAGCTGCCTGACATCGGCCCCGGGGGCCGGCAGGGTCTTGGTTCGGCCCACAGGGGACCAGTGGTTACGGAACTTGAACTCGTAGAAATACTCGCTGTCCGGTTCCAGGCCCTCCACCTCCACGTGAACCGAGTGCCCCAACTGCGCCGGGGCGTGTGCGCTGCCGTCCCGGACAACATTGCGCATCCCGGCGTCGGTGGCCAGACGCCACTCCACGACGGGGTGGCCGGGAGGCATGCCGCCGTTCGGCTCGAACGGTTTCGGCGCGAGACGGGTCCACAGCACCACGCCGGAAGGCGTGGGATCGCCGGATGCGATTCCCAGCGTGAAGGGATCATCCTTGCTCCGCGCCGGCGTCGTGCCCGCGTCGGCCTTGGTGGCCGGGGTGGCAGCCAGCGCGGCGGCGGCGGAGACACCGGCCACGCCGGAGAGGAAGAGGCGGCGGTCTATCAGACGGGAGTTTCCAGGCAGGATCAAGGGCATGCTGCTAACGTCCCTTGGAACCTTGAACAGGACGCCTCCCGCCGGGAACTCCGGGGGAACCCGCCGGTAAACATGCGGTGAAACAGTACAGCAGCTGCCAGTGGAAACGAGCCGCGAACAGTCCGCCACAACCTGCTGAACACCGGCGTTTGGCTTCTTCCTCCGGTTAAGCGCCTGACCAGGGTCGCAGCATGGAATCCCCACACAAACTCCCGGTCAAGGCTGCAATTACCGCCCTAATCCCCGGGCTTCCCGGAGCCTTCCTTGCCACCGCCGGCCCCTCCGCAGCCACCCCGCCCCTCCCCGTCCGGGGACGCCCAGCCCTTCCCGCCGTCGAACTTAACTTCGACGCCCGCGACCTGCCCGAAACGCGCGACGTGACGGAACCGGCCCCCCGCCTGACCTGTACGTCGCTTACCCGCGGAACCCCCAACCCTTCCCTTTTTGGACGGCTGAAGTGGCCATCCCGGCGAATTCACCCGACGTTCGGCCCCGACCTGGTCAACCGGGAAGCCACCAGCCAGCTGGCGGCTGCCGATGGTGCGCTCGCCGGCATCAACCGCGGCTACTTCGTCCTGGACCCAAAGACCGCCCCCCGGAGAGCAACTACGGCGGCAAGGCCGCCAAGGGTGCACGGCTGGCCCTGGACGGCGTTAACCTCCCGGGGCTCATCCGGAACTGCGGCGGAACGGGCGATGCTCCCTCCGTCCTCCGGCACGACTACACCTGCACGGACCCCGATGAGGTCATTGCTTTCACCGAGGACTTCGGCTCCGCCACACCGTCCGGGCGGGGGCTGGAAGTGGTGCTGGACAGCCAGGGCACCGTCACCGCCGTCAGCGCTCCCGGGGCACGGCTGTGACCGCCGAGGGACGCCAGACGGCATCCCTTGGGCTGAGCATCAAAGAAGCGGCAGACGTGGCCACGTCGCTGGGCATGGTGGAGGCAATCAACCTCGACGGCGGCGGATCCACCACTATGGCCGTGGGAGGGCAGGTCGTCAACAATTCCTCCGACGCATCGGGCGAACGTCCCGTAGGCGACGCAATCCTCGTCCTCCCCCGCCGCAAGGACTGAACGCCGGCAGCGGGCGCGGTCGGCTGCGGGGCGTGCGCCAGCGGCAGTCGCGGCACCTAAGATGGCGTGCATGGAAGACGTGGCCCTGGCTGGGATCGCGAGCGGGCTTTATGCCAAGCCGCTGGAAGACTTCGTGGCGGCGCGCGCCGTCGCGGCCAAGGAGGCTGCCGGGTCGGACAAGGAACTTGGGGCAGCCGTGCGCGCCCTGCCGAAGCCGTCAGCTGCCGCCTGGACCGTCAACATGCTGGCGCTGCACCAGCCTGGTGTCCTTGCGGAGCTGGCGGCCCTGGGTGGCAGGATGCGCGAGGCGCAGTCGTCGCTGGACGCCGGGGCGCTGCGGGAGCTGGGGCGTGAGCGCCGCACCCTGCTTGCTGCCGCCGTCGAGGCCGCCCGTGCCGTTGCCAGGGAGCAGGGCCGGGGCATCAGCGATGCCGTAGCGGGGGACGTGGAGGAGACCCTTCGGGCCCTGACGGCCGATGAAGGGGCAGCGGCCGCCGTGCGGAGCGGGCGCCTCCTGAAGGCGTTGTCCGCCGACGGAATGAACACCGCCGATGTGGAGGGGGCCGTGGCGGTGCCCTCCGCGCTGCCGCCGGCCGCCCCGGTTCCGCGCCCTGGGCCAGCAGCCACAGTAAGCAGGAAGACGCGCACGACGACGGCGGGCACCGCCCGTGCCACGCCGGACAGGCCGCGGCTTGAGGCGGTCCGCCAGGCGCCGCGTCCAGCGTCACCGCCTGCATTGGAGAAAGCCAAAGCCGCCCTGGCGGAGGCGCAGGCGGCAGAGGCTGAGGCTGCCCGGGCGGCCCGGGCGCTGCAGGACCAGGCGGACCAGGCACGGACCGGGATCACGGAACTCGTCCAGGAGGCAGCCGAGCTCCGTGCCAGGCTCAAGGGTGTTGAAGAGCGGCTGGAGCGCTCCCGGAAAGCGCTGGCTGCCACCACTGCGGAGGCCAAGCAGGCAGCGCGTGCCGCGGACAGAGCCGAGCGGACGGCGATGCTCGCGCAGGAGCGGGTCCTTCGGCTGCGCAACTGAGACACGTGTAACTCTGTAAAAGTCTTCCGTTATTCCTGGAATACTGCCGGACAATTGGCCAAGGTGACACCGCAATCAGTACGGGCAGCTCTCTTGCCTACAATCGCCACTCGTCCTGCCCCGGAGCCATCGTCAACGCCGCCATCGTGGCAGTCGCCGGTCGATTCGGGGTTGGCGGGAATGTGGCCAGTGCAGATATCCGGCCTTTCTCCACTACAGGGCTAGGACAGGGACGAGGCGCCCCCGGCCGTATAGAAAGAATCAGGGAACCCGTCAGTCCGATATGTAGATGTACATTCGAATCGCTCTCTTGGCGCCTACTTAGGCAGCAATGGTCAACACGGACCCGAGCGGGCTCAGCGAAGATGACTGGCGGCAAACGTCTATCGACAGCCTCCTTGATCCCATCGCTCAGAATATGCGGACGACAGCTGCCCTTAGCACCAAGGAGGGGGTCAATGTTCTGGCCTCGGGTGGTTGCGACCTCACACGGGCACAGAGGGCAACGGCCGGGGTGACGATATGATTGCCGTCTCGCCGACAGGCCATGCGGAAGTGACAGCTGTCAACGGCGCGCTGAATGCGTCACTAGCCCGACTACAGCAAAGTGGTGACGAGTTGACAGAGGTTTACGACGAGGCGGCCCTGAAGGAGCGGCTTTCACACCTCGATAAGAGAGCCAAGACGGCCTTCGCTGCGGCATGCGCGGATAGCCTGGTTCCCCTGCAGGAGCGCTACTGGAGCAGGGCTGAAGAAAGCGCCAATGAATCGCGGGCACGAGACATCCTCGACTCCGTCTGGGGCGCTGTTTCCAAAGACAATGCCGTCGTCAGCTCGTTGGCTTCCGAAGCCGCCGCATTCGGACCTACGGATGACGAGCCATGGTTGTTTGATATGGGGTACGCGCAAAACGCCGCTGCTGCACTGGCGTACGCGATCAGGACATGGCTGTCAGATGACGTTCAGGAAGCCGCGTGGGCCGCACGGCAGGTTTGCGAAGCGGCCGAATACTCGTGCAGCCAGCCCGACATGGGCTCGGACGAGTTGCTCGTCCGCAAGATCAGCGACATTTCGGCCCAGAATGCGGGCCTCGATTCATCGGCGGGCATGCAATCTGCCTTGGCCTTTCTTGATCAAGCGCTCAGAATTTGCGAGGCCACGCCATCTTCCTGGGACCAGTTGCAGCGACTGGCGCGGTCCGCGGGCCAGTCGTGGGCCTCCTCGTTCAGATAGGAGCTGATGGTCCAGATCAACGACGGGTAGGAGCCAGCATGGACGCCGAATTCAACCTCTTCACCGATTACCACCAGTTCACGGTCTCGGACTCGACCGCGGACTTCTCGGATCTTTGGGCGAAATGGACGGACGAAACCATCGAATCCATGTTCGTCCAGGGCGACCGCTATATCGCCGTGGGCACAGCGCGCGATTTCAACGCACCCGTTCTGCTCCGCCTCGACTCGGAGCGGTCATTCATCGGCAGCGTGGACAGGGTCATGACGGGAATCCTGGAGGTCCCCAGCGGAGTGGTGGAGGTATCGGGACCCACGGACAACGGCATGAGCGGCGGAAAGGTGGAGGTGCCACCGGGCACCTACCGGGTGGAGGTGCAGTACTTCAACCTGGAATCGATCGATAACGACGGCATCGAAGGGGACGACCGCTACATGGTCACCCTGACGAGGGCGGACGGACAAACCGAGTAACCCAAGTCGAAGTCACTACAGGCACGCGGGTTGAGCGGCCGGCGGGCTGTCCCCTTCATGCACAAATTAACACTTGCTAAGGTCCTGTTCAGCCGGACCGGACGACCGCGAAAATTCGTACGGCACATAGCCAGTGTGGGAGATGATTGCGACCAGGCCAGCGAAGGAGACTCCGCTGCGCGTATCTTCCTTAGCTTCGTGAGCCGGATTCCCACCACGTTTGATGTTCTGGCAGCTCGGACGCCCTTGGCGGGGCTACCCTGGCTCTACTTGCCAGACCGAAACTTCCAAATAGGGACCGGTTCTTCTACTTAGGTCTACGGTCACAGCAACACGCGGGGATGATTCCGAAGAATGTCAGACCCCGGTTGCAGACTGGATTCATGGATAACCAACTGGTACAGGAATTTCACGTCACGTACTTCGACGCCGACTGCGGCCGTGCCCGGGCCGAGGTCTTTGACACGCTGGCCGAGGCGGAGCGTTTCGCCAGCCGGCAGTGCCGCGAAGAGGATGGCTGGGCCGTCGTTGACGCAGTGTCAGTCGAGCACATCCGCACTGCCGCCTGACATGCTCCGGCTACTTGCCGCACCCGTTTAACGGGGGCCGCCCCGGCCTGTTGGACAGGCCGGGGCGGTTTGCGGGGCTGGCACCATGGCGCGGGTGCCGGCCGCCGGCTAAGCGAAGTCGGAAACTGCGGGGTCCGCGCCGATGCGGCCTTCGCCGTTGGCGGAGCGGTCCAGCGCGTTGATGGCCTCGACGTCGCCGGAATCCAGGCTGACCCCGAGCGCTGCGAAGTTTTCCCGGATCCGGGACTCGGTGACGGACTTGGGGATCACCACGTTGCCGATTGCGAGGTGCCAGGCAATGACAACCTGCGCAGGCGTGGCGCCGTGCTTGGCTGCGATCGAGGCGACCGTTCCGTCGTCCAGCAACTCGCCGCCCTGGCCCAGCGGTGACCAGGCCTGCGTCAAAATCCCGTTGGCCGCGCCGAACTCACGCAGTTCCCGCTGGCTGAAGTACGGGTGGAGCTCGATCTGGTGGATGGCCGGAACCACGCCGGTCTCGTCGATGAGCCGCTGCAGGCCCTCGACAGTGAAGTTCGAAACACCAATGGACTTGACCCGGCCGCGCTTCTGCAGCTCGATCAGGGCCTTCCAGGTGTCCACGTACTTGTCCTGCTTGGGCTGCATCCAGTGGATCAGGTAAAGGTCCAGGGTCTCCAGCCCGAGCCTGTCCATGGATTCCTCGAAGGCGGCCAGCGTGGACTCATATCCCTGGTCTGCGTTCCAGAGCTTGGTGGTGATGAAGAGCTGCTCCGGGGACAGCCCGGAACTGGCGATCGCCCGGCCCACACCCGCCTCGTTGCCGTAGATCTTGGCGGTATCGATGTGGCGGTAGCCCGCTTCAAACGCTTGGCGGACCACCTTTTCAGCCACGCCATCCTCAACCTGCCACACGCCGTAGCCGAGCTGGGGGATGGTGTTTCCGTCATTAAAGGTCAAGGTAGGTGAAAGAGTCATTCGTCCATCCTGCCAAACTATCGGCTCCGCCCGGCGGGTATCGGCCCGAAGTAAGCCAGGCGCTTAACCGGGAATACCCAACTGCTGCGGTCCTGAACCCTCTTCGCTGAGGTGCCGTTCGGCGTCGGCCACCTGCTGGAATACGGACTCGGCCCGGCGGCGGACCGAGGCTGCACCTACCGGGACGGGGCCCACGGCGAGCCGGAGCATGGCGGCCGCTTCCGCCGTCGTCGCCAGGGAGTTGCCGGCTTTGGACAGGGCGCGGTGAACCCCGGAAAGGGCCGCAGGGATGTTGAGGCTGTCGTTGGGCGAACGCCGCTGCGCTTCCATGCATACCAGCCGTACCCGTTCGAGGAGGCTGGCCAGTTCATTGGCGATCTCCAGCAATTCGGCGTACAGCTGGTCGTCCTCCACGCCCTCAAGAACCTGGTGGAAGCGGTCCAGTCCCCGCTGGAAACGGTCATGGGCCCGGCGCCATAGCCCCTGGCCCAGCTCCGCGTCGTCCTTGCGCCCCTGCCTGGCGGCACTGAAAAAGCCCAAGCGGAGCCTACAGGTATTGTCCGGGACCGTGGTCCGGGTCGTCCCGCTGGCCAGGCCGAGCAGGGCTTCCGGAGCGCGCGCCGGCGCCGGCGCGCTGCGGTTCCCCGTTCTCGCCGATGACCACTCCCGGGGCGATCATGGTGCCGGGCGGCAGCTGCCGGAGCTGCATCTGCGCGGCCGCATTCTCCCGGGCCGCATGCTGGGCAGCGATGGCAGTCTGGATGCCGTGGAACAATCCCTCCAACCACCCGACAAGCTGGGCCTGGGCTATCCGGAGTTCAGCGTCGGAAGGCGTGCCCTCGTCGGGGAAGGGCAGGCTGATCCTGTCCAGTTCCTCCACCAGTTCAGGAGCCAGCCCGTCCTCCAGCTCCTTGATGGAGCGCGCGTGGATCTCAGCAAGCCTGCCCCGCGCAGCCTCATCCAGCGGTGCAGACTTCACTTCTTCCAGGAGCTGCCGGATCATGGTTCCGATCCGCATGACTTTGGCCGGTTCATCCACCAGGTCCTGGATGTTGCTGCCCTTGGGCTTCCTGCGATCGGCAGGTGCGGACGGCGGGGGCACCGGCGGCTGCCACTCATCGATGGGAGTGCCTTCTACCGGGAGATCCTCGGCTGATTGAGTGTCTCGTGGATCGCTCATGCGTTCATACTCTCATGAGCGATCCACCCGGAACCCCTGGATGATCCCTCCCGGCGGCTTGTACGCTGCAAGCTCAATCAGCAGCACCGGCCTTGGGGGTTGCTGTCCTGGCGGTCGGTCCGGTCGCGCCAGAACTCGCGCTCCGTGAGGGGCGCCTCCCCGTGCCCGGCCGCCCTGTGGTGCTCGAGGTACTTGGCGTAGGCGTCCGCGCCCAGGACTCCGCTGAAGTACTGGGCGAAGCCGCGGAACCGCCGCTTGAGCACAACGAGGCCGGCCGTCATGAGTGGTGGCCCGCCCTTTCGAACCTCAGTTCCGCGGGGACTTTCTCCCATTCAGCCATCAACTCGCGCTCGGCAGGAGTGGGAATGAGTCCGGCAGGGGCGAAGACACGCGACGGGCGGGCGGGGTCCTCGTTGCCGCGCGTGGCGGCGGCGTCCCCGCGGTTGCGGAACGCTTTGGCAGTGGCGAGCAGCGCCGTCGCGATCACGATGATGCTCAGCACCACGAAGATCACAGACAGCCAGCCCTGGATCGCCGTGTTCCTGACCACGGCCTCCATGGCCGGGACCGTCTTGGCGGTGCCGAACGAGGTCTTGCCCTCGGCCAGTGCCTTGCTGAAGGCCGCGTTGTTGGCGAAGTAGCCGACAGCCGGGGTGGACGAGAAGATCTTCTGGTAGCTCGCCGTGATGGTGACCACGGCGGCGAACGTTAGCGGCAGCGCGACGATCCACAGGTAGTTGAAAGTTCCTCGCTTCGCCACGATGGCCAGGCACACGGACAGTGCAATCGCGGCAAGCAACTGGTTGGCTATGCCGAACAACGGGAACAGCGTGTTGATACCGCCCAGCGGATCGGTGACGCCCATGAGCAGCACAGCGCCCCAGGCACCGACCATGATGGCGGTGCAGAGCCAGGCTCCGGGACGCCAGGAGTGCTCCTTGAACTTGGGGATGAAGTTGCCGATCGAATCCTGCAGCATGAACCGGGCAACCCGGGTGCCGGCGTCCACAGCGGTGAGGATGAAAAGGGCCTCGAACATGATGGCGAAGTGGTACCAGAAGGCCATCATGGCCGTGCCGCCGATGAACTGCTGCATGATGTGGGCGAGCCCCACGGCCAGCGTGGGAGCGCCACCGGTACGCGAAACGATGCTTTCTTCACCCACGTTGGCGGCGGTTTCACTCAGGAGGTCAGGCGTGATGTTCACCCCGGCCAGGCCCAGGCTGTTGACCCAGGTGGCTGCTGTCTCCACCGTGCCGCCGGTCAGCGCCGCGGGGGAATTCATGGCGAAATATAGGCCGCGGTCGATCGAGATTGCCGCCACCAGGGCCATGATGGCCACGAAGGACTCCATCAGCATTCCGCCGTAGCCGATGAAACGGGTCTGCCGCTCCTTTTCAACCAGCTTGGGTGTGGTACCGGACGAAATCAGTGCATGGAAGCCGGACAAGGCACCGCACGCAATGGTGACGAACAGGAACGGGAACAGGGCGCCCGGGAACACCGGACCGTTTTCCCTGCTGGCGAACTCGCTGAACGCGGGAACGGTGATCTCCGGCCGGACCACGATAATGGCAAGCGCCAGCATCACGATCACGCCGATCTTCATGAACGTTGAGAGGTAGTCACGCGGTGCCAGGAGCAGCCACACGGGCAGGATGGCGGCGATGAAGCCGTAGATGATCAGGCCCCAGGCGATGGTCACCTTGTCGAGGCTGAAGATGTCCGCCCCCCACGGGGTTTCCGCCACGATGCCGCCGCCGATAATGGCAGCCATCAGCAGGACGAAGCCGATCAGCGAAACCTCCATCACCTTGCCGGGCCGCAGGTAGCGGAGGTAGATGCCCATGAACAGGGCAATCGGAATGGTCATGCCGACGGAGAAGACGCCCCATGGGCTCTCGCCCAGGGCGTTGACGACGACGAGGGCAAGGATGGCCACAATGATCACCATGATGAGCAGGGTGGCGATGAGGGCGGCAGTGCCGCCGATAACGCCCAGTTCCTCGCGTGCCATCTGGCCCAGGGAACGGCCACCGCGCCGCATGGAGAAGAACATCACAAGGTAGTCCTGGACGGCGCCGGCAAGGACGACGCCGATGATGATCCAGATAGTGCCCGGCAGGTAGCCCATCTGGGCCGCGATGACCGGGCCCACCAGCGGCCCGGCGCCGGCGATGGCGGCAAAATGGTGGCCGAACAGGACATTGCGGTCCGTCCGGACATAATCCTTGCCGTCGGCCTTGTACTCCGCCGGAGTGGCGCGGCGGTCATCGGGCCTGGTGATGTAGCGCTCGATGACCTTGGAGTAGAAGCGGTAGCCGATCAGGTAGGTGCACACGGAGGCGAACACGAACCAGATGGCGTTCACGGTTTCGCCGCGGACGATGGCCAGCATGAACCATGCCACGCCGCCGAGGAGGGCAATCGCAGCCCAGAGTGCGATCTTTCCCGGTGTCCATTTCCGCTCTTCGGCCTCCCGGACCGCTTCATCCACCGCTGTCGGCGGCAGCGCCGGGTCGGTGGCGGCCACGCCTCTGCCTCCGGATGCACTACCCCGCTGATCAGGCGTTTCGGCCATGTCTCCTCCTTGAGATTGTTATGCGTCTTCTGTCACGCACCCTACCAAGCCGCAGTCACAATCCGGAGGCATTCTGCCGGCTGCCGCAGAAACGTGCGGCGAGCGGAGTGGACACGGCGACGAACGACCGGACCCGGGCTGCCAGTTGTGCCTGCGTCAACGCAGGCAAGGCCCCCGTCCGGAAGGTCCGGGCGGAGGCCTTGGCTCGTGGGAACTGCGTAAAGCTGCCCCTTACGCGTGTGAGTAGGTGAGGCAGTCAGCGTTGTCGGCGCCGGGGCCGACGTGGACCTCGGTGGCCTTGCACATCAGGTGGTCATTGTGGACGCACTCGGCGCGCTGGCACGCCCCGACGTCGGCAAGGACCTTGGGCAGTCCGCCGTGGATCCCGGTCTCGATGAACGTGGCGCAGCGGGCGTGGTTTTCGGCGCCGCCCACCGTGATGGCGGCGGCGTTGCAGTTGGTGTGGTCATTAAAGGAACAGTTCGTTACGCTGCAGTCGGCGACGTGCGTTGTCATGAGCTTCCTCCGTTTGTTCCACCGCCCGGCCGGACGGTTCCTGGGACTTACGGTATGCCTGTCCGGGGCATTCAAAAAGACCCAATTGTGTGACCTATTTCCCCTGTCCCTGCTGGATCATCCTGGCCTCGCACAAGTCCAGCCACCGGACTTCCGCCTCCGCCTGGAAGATGAGTGAGTCCAGGACCAGCAGCGACGCGGTGTCACCGGCGCGCTGGTTCAGCGCCATGTCCCGGCGGGCCTTCGAATAGTCCTGCAGCGACTTCATGGAGGACACCCGCTGGCTCTGGATGACGGCCTTGACGTCGACGCCGGGCAGGGTGACGGCCAGCGCCAGCTTGATGGCCAGTTCGTTGCGGGGCGGGTTGTTCCGCCCCACCGGTGCCGCGAACCAGTTCCGGATTTCGGTCCTGCCGGCTGCGGTGATGCTGTACACCACGTGGCCGTTCCCGTCGTCGCCGTCCCTGGCCACCAGCGCATCGCGTTCCAGCCGGTCCAGCGTGGTGTACACCTGCCCAATGTTCAAAGGCCAGGTGGCACCGGTGCGGTTCTCGAATTCAACCCGCAGCTGGTAGCCGTAGCGGGGCTGGTCCTCCAACAGGGCGAGGAGGCTGTGGCGGATGGACATGCTGTTCCTTGTACTTGGCGGGCGTCGGGGTGCCGGACCTACATGACCAACAGGACCTTGCCCACGTGGTCGCCGGTGTCGAAATACCGGTGGGCGGCGCGCACCTGGTCCAGCGGGAACGTCTTTGCCACCAGCGGCCTGACCGATCCGTTGCTGACCAGCGGCCACACGGCGTCGCGGACGGCGTTCATGATGGCGCCTTTTTCCGCTACCGGCCGCGGCCGCAGGGCGGTGGCCACGACGGCGGCGCGCTTCTTCAGCAGCTGCCCCAGGTCGAGCTCCCCCTTCCTTCCGCCCTGAAGTCCAATCACCACCAGGCGTCCGTAGTCAGCGAGCGCGTCCACGTTCTGGGCCAGGTACTTGGCGCCCACGACGTCGAGGATCACGTCTGCGCCCTTGCCCCCGTTCTGGCGGCGAAGGCTTTCCGGAAAGTCCTCCTCGGCGTAGTTGATGGCGATGTCGGCCCCCAGGAAGGCTTTCGCCGTGCTCACTTTTTCGTCGGATCCTGCAGTTGCGGCAACCTTGGCGCCGAGCGCCTTGGCGAGCTGGATGGCCATGGTGCCGATCCCGCCCGTTGCCCCGTGGATCAGGACGGTCTCGCCTGCCTGCAGCTGGGCCGTCATCACCAGGTTGGAGTAGACAGTGGCCGCAACCTCGGGAAGGGCGGCCGCGGTCACCAGGTCAACGCCGTCGGGCACCCGAAGGACCTGCTCGGCCGGGACCGCCACCTGCTGCGCATACCCGCCGCCGGCCAGCAGCGCCACCACCTTGTCACCGAGGGAGAATGCCTTTGTGACGCCGGGACCGAACCCGGCGATCCGGCCGGATACTTCAAGGCCCGGAATTTCCGATGCGCCGGGAGGCGGCGGGTACAAACCCCTCCGCTGCTGCACGTCCGCCCGGTTCAGGCCGGCCGCCACGACGTCGATGAGCACCTCTCCGGGACCCGGTACCGGGGCCTCCACCTCGCGGACCTCCAGAACTTCCGGGCCGCCAGGCTCCGAAATGTAGACGGCTTTCATGGAACACTCCCGTTTCTGACTGAATACTGCGTGCAACCAGTGTGCACCGGACGCGTTCCGGGTTCTGTTTTGTTGCAGGCAAGTGCCTATGAAACACTACTGGGTGAGGAAGGTTGTCCGAGCGGCCGAAGGAGCTAGTCTTGAAAACTAGTGTGCGGTAACCCCGTACCAAGAGTTCGAATCTCTTACCTTCCGCGAAACAGGACCCCTGTCCGCCAGCATGCTGGCCGGCAGGGGTCCTTCGTTTTGCCGGCAAAAGCCTGCGGGCGCCGGGTTCCGACTGCTTGAAGCAACCTCCGGGCAGTTACAGCGCGAGTATTGCCCCGGCGATTTCGTCCGCGTCGCGAAGGGTCCGCTGGCCACTGCGGTAGCTTGGGCCGCCGGGCTGGACGGCCTCGGCGGCGATGGCCGTGCCCCATTGGACCGATGAGAGCTGGAGTCCCAGCACGTACAGGCCTCCGGTCACCGAGCCGTTGGCTGCCACGGGACGGTAGGGATGCGGCACCACATCCAGGCCGGTGGACTGCACGGGGGCACCCTCCACCGTCATCATCAGCCGCGGCCGGACCAGGCCGTCCGCCAGCAGCTGCTCCAGCACCGGCGAATCACTGGCCGAGACCCGGTTACCGGGCGCGAGCGCCTCCACCATGGTCCGGGCAGCCACCGGAGCTCCGGCCACCCAAGGTGACGACGCCGTGAAGGCGGCGTTCTTCCGGTCCACTGAGAACTTGGGGTCTGGACCCACGAAGCTCACCACCCCCGCCCTGGCCAGCGCCGCCAGCTGCTCGGAGCGCAGGGCCGGAGGCCCGCTGGCGAGTCCTTCCACAAACGACTCGAACCAGCCACGCAGTCCCGCCACCCAGGATTCATCGGTGATGCCGCCGTCGGCCACTGCTGTCTTCAGCACGGCGCGCCCGTGGTGGAGTGCCCCAATGGCCATCTTCACGGGGTCATCTTCCCCGAGCGCGGACCGGCGGGCGTCGTCCAGCAGGTAGTCGACGACGGCGGCATCGAGTTCGGTGCGTGAGGCAAAGGATCGTCCGGCAAGGGGTGCGGCGAGCGCCGGCAGGTCCAGCCGGTGCCGTGGCCCCACGTGCACGGCCAGCACGCTCTCCACGCTGTCTTCCCAGTTCGCGGCACTGTGCGCGTGCGGATGCAGCGCCTCATCAAGGGCGGCGAGGAAGGCCGCCGGATCCGGTACCGCGTTCGGCTGGGAACGCACCAGGGTGGAGTAGTACGCCCACAAAGCGTCACGGTGCAGGAGCGGCCAGAAATCGTGGTCGAACGCCGGGCGGATTCCTGCGGTGCGGAACCGTTCCAGCGCCGCTTCGGTGAAGTAGCGCAGGGTGACCGACGCCGGGTAGTAGCCGTCCAGGGCAGCTTTCGCCCGGTAGGGCGTTCCCCGGCGGGAGGCGGCAATGATCCGCGGTTCCTGGCCCGAAGGCTCGTACCTGAGCGCCGTTCCGTTGCTGATGAATTTTCCGCCGCGGCCCTCGGTCAGCTGCACCATGGTGTCGAAGAAGTTCAGGCCCATGCCGCGGACCAGGACGGGCTCCCCTGCGGGAACCAGGGACCAGTCCACGTCCGCAGGTACAGCCGGCGGGAAGTATCGGAGGCCCAACCGCTTGGCCGACGCCTGCAGTTCGCGCTGTTCGGGGTTCAGGCGGGACGGGACGTGGCCCAAGGCAAGCACCACGGCGTCGGTGCGCAGCGTGTCTCCAGTGGCCAGGCCGACGTCGAACGTTCCGTCCCCCGCGGGGCGCACGGACTGTGCCGACGTTTCGTGGAAGTCGATGGTGACGCCGTCGGGCGCTTTGGACGTCAGCTCCTCCAGCGTGCTGCGAAGGTAACGGCCGTAGAGGGCCCGGCTGGGAAAGCCGTTCGGGCCCAGGGCGGCCAGTTCAGCGAGGTCCTCCCCGCCCAGGGACGGCGAGGGGTTGCGCTGCTGGCGCGCGCGCCACAGGTCGAAGGTGGTTCCTGCGACCGGCGGCGCCAGGTCAGGGTCCTCGGGGATCAGCGTGGGGTAGAAGGACTGCGTGTTCATCAGGAACAGCCGGGACTGCTGCGGCTGCCACACGTGCCCGGGGCCCGCCGGAAAGGGGTCGACGACATCGATGTGGAGACGCACCGTTCCTGCACCGGAAGCGGTCTGCGCAGCACGGCGGGCAAGCAGGCGTTCCAGCACGCTGGTGCCCCGCGGACCTGCGCCGATGATGGCGGTCCGGATGCTCTGCGTTTTTTCCACGCCATCCAGCGTACGGGCTGGAAACAGAGTGTGGGCTGAACGCTTGACTTGCCAGCCGTCCGCGGTGTTGTTTGGATGGGGCGCATGACCACCACTGAAGCTGATCCAGCGCCCGCCTCCGGAACCGGCAACCCCTCCGGAACCGGCCCGCAGGACATCGCGCCCGAGCCCACTGACGAAAACGCCTGGCTCGAAGACATTTACGGCGAGGAGCAGCTTGCCTGGGTGAAAGAGCAGAATTCGCGCACGGAGGACCTCCTGGAGGACGCGGACTACGCCGGACTGGAAGGCAGCATCCTGGAGGTGCTGGACTCCACGGACCGGATCGCCATGGTGGGGAAGCGCGGTGACTGGTACTACAACTTCTGGAAGGACGCGAAGAACCCCAAGGGCCTGTGGCGGCGCACCACCTGGGAGAGCTACTGCACGGATTCCCCCGAGTGGGATGTGCTGCTCGATGTCGACGCGCTGGCGGCAGCCGAGGGCCAGGAATGGGTTTTCCACGGCGCCACCTTCCTGCGCCCCGCTTCCGGGGAACCGTACCGGCATGCACTTCTTGCCCTCTCCCCCGACGGCGGCGACGCCAACCGGTACCGCGAATTCGACGTGGAGGGCAGGACTTTCGTGGACCCCGCCCAGGGCGGTTTTGACCTGCCGACGGCGAAGGGAAACGTTTCCTGGCTGGACGCGGAAACGTTGCTGGTGGCCTCCACCGCCGACGGACTGCCGAAGACCGCTTCCTCCTACGCCCGAACGGCCGTCACGCTCAAACGCGGGGATTCCCTGGCCGGAGCGCCGCGGCTGTTCGAGGTCCCCGAGCACCACATGATGGCCGTGGTTGCCCACGATTCCACCCCCGGTTTTGAGCGCACCTTCGCCGTTGACTACATCGATTTCTTCAACCGCAGGAACCTGGTGCTGCGTGAAGGATCCTGGGTCCAGATCGACGTGCCCACCGATGTGAATGTCAGCGCGCATCGGGAATGGCTGCTGTTCCGGCCGCGCCAGGACTGGGTGCTTGGCACGTCAACGTACCCGGCGGGCTCGCTCCTCGCTGCCCGGTTCGAGGATTACCTGACCGGTTCAGCCGACCTGGCCGTGCTGTTCACCCCGGATGCGCATACGTCCCTGCAGTCCTGGAGCTGGACCCGGGACTTCCTGCTGCTGAACCTCCTGAAGGACGTGTCCTCCGAAATCCGGGTGCTGGATCCCTCCCGGCCAACGCACAATGCCCAGGCCGCGTGGGCGTCGTCGCCGCTGGATGCCTGCCCGCCGCTGCATGACGTCAACGCCTACGCAGTGGACGACGAAGACGAGGCCGACGGCGGTGCGGGCAACGACTTCTGGCTCGTCGCCACGGGCTTTACCACCCCTACCACGCTGCTGCGCGGCAGCTTGGAGCGTGCGGCGTCCGGTCCCCCCGGCGTGGTGAGCCGGCACGCGGTGGTCAAGGCGTCGCCGTCGTTCTTCGATGACGACGGCTATGAAGTGCAGCAGCACTTCGCCGTGTCCGACGACGGGACCCGGGTTCCGTATTTCCAGGTGGCTTCCCGGGACCTGGCCCTGGACGGGCAGAACCCCACCCAGCTTTCCGGATATGGCGGATTCGAGGTTTCGCGCACGCCGGCGTACAGCGGCACGGTGGGCAGGGCCTGGCTGGAACGGCGCACGTCCGGTGCGCCAAACGCGGACGGTGGGGCACCACACTCCCGGGGCGGCGTCTACGTCGTGGCAAACATCCGCGGCGGCGGCGAATACGGGCCCTCGTGGCACCGGGCGGCGCTGCAGGAGAATCGGCACAAGGCGTACCAGGACTTCGCGGCCGTTGCGAGGGATCTTCTGTCCCGGGGAGTCACCTCACGGGAGCGGCTGGGCTGCGTCGGCGGGTCCAACGGGGGGCTGCTGGTAGGCAACATGCTCACCCGGTACCCGGAGCTTTTCGGAGCTGTCTCATGCGGCGTGCCGCTGCTGGACATGCGCCGTTACACCAGGCTTTCGGCCGGACACTCCTGGATTGCCGAATACGGCGACCCTGACGTCCCGGAACAGTGGGAGTACATCAAGACCTTTTCCCCCTACCACCTGCTCAAGGACGGGGTTGAGTACCCAAAGACGTTCATCTGGACGGCCACCTCCGACGACCGGGTTGGCCCCGTCCAGGCGCGCAAGATGGCAGCCCGCATGCTGGCCATGGGCATCCCCAACGTCTGGTTCCACGAGGCGCTGGAGGGCGGCCACGCAGGGGCGTCGGACAACCGGCAGGCTGCGGCGCTGCAGGCCCGCAGCCAGCACTTCCTGTGGAAGGCACTGGCGGGCGGGGCCTCGTAGCGATGGCGCTCGAGGTGCGGCGGGCGGCGGCCTCCGACGTGGAGCGGCTGGCCGAGGTTCACGTCCTCTGCTGGCAGGAGACCTACCGCGGGATGCTGTCCGACGGGTTCCTGGCCTCGCAGAAGACCGGTTCGCGGCTGCAGCTGTGGCGCCACCTGCTGGAAGCCGCCGAACCCGCGCATGCCTGGGTGGCGTCCGACGGCGGCACGGTAGTTGGGTTTGCCGGCATCCGCAGGGAGCCTGGGGCCGCGTCGCACGGGTTTGCGCCGCCGTCGTCCGGGGACCTGGAACTGTGGGGGCTGTACCTGCTGGCGTCGCACCAGGGGCTGGGCCTGGGCCGCCGCCTCCTGGCGGCAGCGCTGGGCAATGAGGCGGCGAGCCTGTGGGTGGCCGCCGACAACCAGCGCGCCATTGGCTTCTACCGGCACTTCGGGTTTGAACCTGACGGCGCCGCCGACGTGATTCCCGGGTGGGAAGACCTTCGCGAAATCAGGATGGTCCGGGGCGGACAGCCGCCGGGGTGAAGCCCGCACCGGGCAGCCGGGGAGTCCTTTGGAGGCCCGGGCGATCCGTTTTGCACTGCATGCCCCGTTCTGCGTATCCTTGGTGGGCTAGGAATAGCAATTGGAGACGTGCCAGAGCGGCCGAATGGGCTTCACTGCTAATGAAGTGTGGGGCACAACTCCACCGGGGGTTCAAATCCCCCCGTCTCCGCGTTTGGCCCCGGTCCTGGACCGGGGCCTTTTGCGTTCCCCGGCAGGTTCAACGCCCCGGACGTATCCGTCCGTGGGACGGACACCCGGCGCCTTGCCCGTCCCGGCGGTGGCAGGATTGTCGGATGGCAGCAAGCGACACGGTGGATGAGGCGCACGGCGCGGTGCAGGCGTGGAGCCCCCGCCTGGCGCTCCTGGTGGCCGCCACCTTCTTCATGGAGTTCCTTGACGGCACCGTCCTCACCACGGCCATCCCCAACATCGCTGCCGACTTCCGGGTGCCCGCCGCGGACGTCAACATCACCATGACGGCGTACCTGCTGACCGTTGCCATGGGTATCCCGCTCAGCGGCTGGCTGGCTGAGCGCTTTGGTGCCCGACGCATCTTTTGCCTTGCCATTGCGATCTTCACGGCAGCATCCCTGGCCTGTTCACTCAGCCAGGACCTGGTTGCCCTCACCCTCAGCCGGACCGCGCAGGGATTCGGCGGCGCCATGATGGTGCCGGTGGGAACCCTGCTGGTCCTTCGCGGGACGCCGAAGGCGGACCTCCTGCGCGCCACTGCGTTCCTGGTGTGGCCCGGGCTCCTGGCGCCAGTGCTCGCACCGCTGGTAGGCGGGGCCCTGACCACCTATCTTTCCTGGCACTGGATCTTCCTGATCAACCTCCCGCTGGGTGTGGCCGCACTGCTTGCGGCACTCCGGCTGGTTCCTGCTGCCGCGGGCGACGGCGGGCGGCGGCTGGACTGGGTGGGCTTGTCCCTGACCACGCTGGGCGTGGGCGCCCTGGTGGCTGGCCTTGAACTGGTGAGCGCCCATCCTGCCGCCCCCTGGGCGGCCCTGAGCGCAGGTTTCGGCGTGACGGCTGCAGCCTGCGCCGTGTTCTGGATGCGCAGGACCCCCAATCCACTCTTTGACCTCGGGGTCTTCAGCACCCGCACGTTCAGGGCGATGGCCACCGGCGGGTTCGCCTACCGGCTGGCCATCAGCTCCGTCCCTTTCCTGCTGCCGCTGATGTTCCAGGCCGGGTTCGGCTGGTCCCCGCTGCACGCAGGTGCCATGGTGGCGGCCGTCTTCATCGGCAACATCGGCATCAAGCCGGCCACCACGCCGCTGATCCGGCGCTTTGGCTTCAAGGCGATGCTCGTCTTCGCCTCCCTTGCCTCTGCAGCCACGTTCATCCTCTGCGCCCTGCTCACGGCAGAAACGCCAGAGCCGCTGACGTTTGCCCTGCTGGTCTGCAGCGGCGCCTTCCGCTCAATCGGGTTCTCCGCCTACGCGTCGGTCCAGTACGCCGACATCGCGCCGGCGCAGCTCACCTCGGCAAATACTGTGTCTGCCACCCTGGTCCAGCTCGCCACTGCTGCGGGCATTGCCATTGGGGCCTTGCTCATCCGGCTGTTCGACGGGCTCAACAGCTTTCCAGCTGATTCCGCCGGACCTTTCCGCGGCGCATTCCTCGCCATGGCGGTGCTGATGCTGGCGAGCACGGCGGACAGCCTGTTCCTGCCACGGCATGCCGGAGCGGAAGTCAGCCGGCGCGGGGCCCAGCGGGTCTAGGCCCTGCGGGGTCCAGCGGGTCTAAGCCCTGCGGGGTCCAGGCCCAGCGCGTCCAGGCCCTGCGGGGTCCAAGCCCTGCCGGATTAGGTTAGCGAGCCCAGAGTCAGCCCGCCTGGGCCAGCACCAGCGGAAGCACAGCACCAGCCCCGGCCTGGCGAAGAGCCCGGCCGGCCACGGTGAGTGTCCACCTGCTGTCCACGATGTCATCGACCAGCATCACGCTGCCGCCCTGCAACGAGCCCAGCGCGGCCTCAAGTTCCGGCCCCACCACCAGACGGTCCCACACCCCCGCCAGCCGGTAGGCGCTGTTGCCCCCGCGGTTTCCCGTGGGGCCACCGTGTGCCAACTGAAGCTCGCCCAGGTACGGGATGCGTCCGATCTCCGAAATTCCCTTCGCAAGGGACCCCACCAGCTCAGGCTTGCCCCGCGACGGGATGCTGACAATGGCGGCCGGCCGTCCGGCCCCGCTCCACGCAGGGTTGCGCGGGTCACCGCCGGCCCATTCGCGCAGTACCTGGACGCATGCCTGAAGCATGCCCGGGTCAACGGGCCGGTCCCCCGCGCCGGCCGCAAACAGCTCCCGCAATGCCCCGCCCCAGCCCAGGTCTGTCAGCCGTGCGAGGACCCGCCCCTCGGAGACTCCTTCTGCAGGTTTGAGCTTCCCCTTCACCGGAACACCAAGGCGGTCCATGCCGCTGGGCCACTGCAGCCGCGATTCCAGTACCCCGCCCGCCCTGCTGAGGGTCTGGCCGGCCGCCGCGGTGGCCTGCTCGGCAATCTCTGCCGGGAACCACCGGCCGGCGCAGTTATCGCACCTGCCACAGGCGTGGGCGGTCTCGTCATCAAGGACGGACGTGATGTATTCCATCCGGCAGCCGGCAGTGTCCTGGTAGATCACCATGGAGTCCTGCTCGTCCACGCGGGCCTCAGCTATCCGCCGGTACCGCTCGGCGTCGTAGGCCCAGGGCCGGCCAGTGGACCGCCATCCACCGCCCACCCGCTCCACGGCGCCATCCACTGAGAGGACTTTCAACAGCAGTTCCAGCGGAGTGCGTCGAAGGTCCACCCTGGCTTCCAAGGCAACTGTGGACAGTGCGGTGCCTGCTTCGGCGAGCGCCGTGAGGACGGCGGCGGCTTTTTCCTCCGACGGCATGGAAGCTGTGGCGAAGTACTGCCAGATGTCCCGGTCTTCGGCACCCGGCAGGAGCAGGACGTCGGCGTTCGCCGCCCCACGGCCGGCACGCCCAACCTGCTGGTAGTAAGCCACCGGCGAGGACGGCGCTCCGAGGTGGACCACGAAGCCGAGATCGGGCTTGTCAAAACCCATGCCTAGCGCGGACGTGGCAACCAGCGCCTTGACCTCATTGTCCTTCAGGAGCTGTTCGGCGCGTTCCCTGTCTGCGGGGTCCGTGCGCCCGGTATAGGCCAGCACCTCGTGGCCGGCCTCCGCCAGGAGGCGCGCTGTATCCTCCGCCGCGGACACCGTCAACGTATAGATGATGCCGCTGCCGGGAAGGTCGGCCAGATGCGTCAACAGCCAGCCCAGGCGCTGCTTGGCATCAGGCAGTGACAGGACTCCCAGCCGCAGCGAATCCCTGCCCAGCGCACCACGGATGGTGAGGACGCCGGTGCCGAGCTGCTCTTCGATGTCGTGAACCACCCGGGAGTTGGCGGTGGCTGTGGTGGCGAGCACGGGAACCGAATCCGGCAACTGGGTAATCAGGTCCGCGATCCTGCGGTAGTCGGGCCGGAAGTCGTGGCCCCAGTCCGAGATGCAGTGTGCCTCGTCGATGACCAGCAGGCCTGTGCGCCGGATAAGTTCGGGAAGCTGGTTTTCGCGGAAGGAGGGGTTGGTCAGCCGTTCCGGGGACACGAGCAGGACGTCCACCTGGTCAGCGGCGAGCTGTTCGCGGGCGGTGTCCCATTCCAGCTGGTTCGCGGAGTTGATGGCCACGGCACGCACTCCTGCCCGGGCAGCCGCGGCTACCTGGTCCCGCATGAGGGCGAGGAGAGGCGACACGATGAGCGTGGGTCCGGCCCCGCGGCGGCGCAGGAGCAGGGAGGCCACGAAATAGACTGCCGATTTTCCCCAACCCGTACGCTGCACCACCAAAGCCCTGCGGCCGTCATCCACCAGTGCCTCGATGGCTTCAAACTGGCCCTCGTGGAAACCGGCCGCCGGGTTGCCCACCAGCTCACGGAGAACGGCGAGCGCCTGCGCGTGGGTTGCCGAAGAAGGAAGGACGCCGGCATTTGCCGGTTCAGGAACGGTTGCGGGTTCAATGAGGTTGGTGGCGTGTTGGTTATCGACCATTGATTCAGTATCCCAGCCACCTCCGACACGAGGCACACGGGAGCGCCCTATGTGGAAACCCCGCCACCGCAGCTTCGCGTCACATACGTCGGCCCTCACCCGTCCTCCACAGCCACTTCCGCGGCCCACGTAAGATAAAGCCCGTGACTAGCGAACAGACAACGACTTTTGACCTTTCGGCATCCTTCAAGGCGTACGACGTCCGTGGCATCGTGGGCGAGTCCATCACCGCCGAAATCGTCGAAGCCGTGGGCGCCGCCTTCGTGGACGTCCTCCAGCTCGAAGGCCAGACCATCCTGGTGGGCGGCGACATGCGCCCGTCCTCCCCGGAATTCAGCAAGGCCTTCGCCAACGGCGCAGCCACCCGCGGCGCCAACGTTGAGCTGCTGGACCTGATTTCCACGGACGAACTGTACTTCGCCTGCGGTTACCTGAACCGTGCCGGCGCCACCTTCACCGCCAGCCACAACCCGGCCGGCTACAACGGCATCAAGATGTCCAAGGCCGGAGCCGTTCCCATTTCTTCCGAATCCGGCCTTAAGGACATCCAGGCCCTCGCCGAGCAGTACCTCAACACCGGCACCATCCCGGCCTCGGCGAAGCGCGGCCTCATCGGTGTCCGCGACGTCCTCAAGGACTATTCCGAATACCTCCGCAAGCTCGTGGACCTGTCCGGTTCCCGGCCGCTGAAGGTTGTTGTGGACGCCGGCAACGGCATGGCAGGCCTCACCACCCCTGCAGTGCTGGGCGACACCCTGCTCCCCAAGCTGCCCCTGGACATCGTCCCCCTCTACTTCGAGCTGGACGGTTCCTTCCCCAACCACCCTGCGAACCCGCTGGAACCGGAGAACCTCCGCGACCTGCAGGCGGCAGTGGTGGAACACGGTGCGGACATCGGCCTGGCGTTCGACGGTGACGCCGACCGCTGCTTCGTGGTGGACGAGAAGGGCGAGCCCGTGTCGCCGTCGGCCATTACCGGCATGGTGGCGCGCCGCGAGATTGCCCGCGCCAAGGCCCTGGGCGAGGCAACCCCCACGATCATCCACAACCTCCTCACGTCGCGCGCCGTGTCAGAGCTCGTGGAGCACGACGGCGGCCGGGCAGTCCGCACGCGCGTGGGCCACTCCTTCATCAAGGCGGTCATGGCGGAGGAAGGCGCGGTCTTCGGCGGGGAGCACTCAGCCCACTTCTACTTCCGTGACTTCTGGAACGCGGACACGGGCATGCTGGCGGCCATGCACGTCCTGGCAGCCCTGGGCGAACAGGACGGCCCCCTCTCGGAACTGGGCCGCGAGTACGAGCCGTACGTCAGCTCGGGCGAGATCAACTCCGAGGTCGACGACAAGCCCGCCGCCGTCGAGCGCGTACGCGCTGCCTTCGCGGACGAGGACATCACCATCGACACCCTGGACGGCAGCACGTTCACGGCCAATGACGGCAGCTACTGGTTCAACCTGCGTCCGTCCAACACCGAACCTTTCCTCCGGCTCAACGCCGAGGCGACCGACCGCGCCACCATGGAACGGGTCCGGGACCGGGTCCTGTCGATTGTCCGGGCGTAGGCAAGCGTGACACAGACCCCGGAGCCGGGCTCCGAAGAACAGGGCTCCTGGCGCGGCTCGGTGCCGGAAGCCACCGCCACGGATCTGGAGAACCTCCTGGGCACGGGCGTCAGTGCCGCCCAGGAGCAACTCCACCGCAGCGGCGGCTTCCTGCCCTTCGCCCTGACCGTCCAGAACGACGGCGAGGTGCGGCTGGTGGCCGTCTCGCCGGCAGATGCCGCGGAAGGTTCGGACGGCGACTTTGATGCCGACGCCATGATCAGCGACCTCACAGCTTTGCTACGGCAGAACCGGGAGGACTTCCGGGCTGCCGCCGTGGTCTGCGACATCCTGCTGGTGGAGGAGGACTCGGACGCCATCCACGTGGCGGCGGAGCACCGCGACGGCTCTGTCTTTGCTGCCGTGCTGCCTTACTCGGCGAACGCGGGTACCCAGACATGGGAATTTGGGGAGCTGGCGGCCGACGCCAGCGAGCCCGCGATCTGGGTGGACTAGACCGGCCGCGCCGCCATGAAGATCAACGCCTTCGCCGACGTCAGCCTGCGCGCCCTCATGGTGCTTGCGGCAGCTCCCGCGGGTGCCCTGCTGACCACGCAGAACATCGCCGACTCCGTAGGGACGCCCTACAACCACGTCAGCAAAGCGATGGCGAAGCTGCGCACCCTCGGATATCTCGAGGTGGTCCGCGGCCGGACCGGCGGCTCCCGCCTTAGCCACGCCGGCCGCAATGCCACCGTGGGGCAGGTCCTGCGGCAGCTCGATACCCGGACCGACGCGGCAGACTGCGTGGCTCCCGGCGGGAACTGCCCCCTGATCAATGAATGCCGGCTCCGCTCCGCGCTGTCCAGGGCACGCGAGGCGTTCTACCACGAACTCGATTCCGTCAACATTGCGGACCTCCCCGTGTCCGGCCAAATGGCCCCGGTCTTCAGCATGATCGGTCTCCGCCCGGGGCTCTGATACCCGGGCCAGGCCTGTATTACCGGGCGATTTGCTTCCATCTTCTACAACATGTAGAAATTGGGTATGAAAACCAGCATTTTGAATGCAGGTATTCGCAAAGGCCGGACGAAGGCCCCGGTCACTACCTCAGGAGTTCCCATGCTCTCGGAAAAATCCCGCCCCGTCATTGAAGCAACGCTGCCCCTCGTCGGATCCCGGATCGGCGCTATCACCCCCAATTTCTACGCCCGCCTGTTCGCCGCCCACCCCGAACTCCTGGACGGCCTGTTCAGCCGCTCCAACCAGCGCTCCGGCAACCAGCAGCAGGCGCTGGCAGGCAGTATCGCGGCCTTCGCCACCCACCTGGTCAACAACCCGGGCACCCTTCCCGAGACCGTCCTCTCCCGCATTGCCCACCGGCACGCGTCCCTGGGCATCACCGAACCGCAGTACCAGGTGGTCTACGAGCACCTCTTCGCCGCGATCGCCGAGGACCTGGCGGAGGTCATCACCCCGGAAATCGCGGAAGCCTGGACCGAGGTGTACTGGCTGATGGCCGACGCCCTGATCAAGCTCGAAAAGGGCCTCTACGCCGCCCAGGCCAATGACCGGATGTGGATGCCGTGGCGGGTGGCGGCCAAGACCCCCGCCGGCGCAGGCTCCATGACCTTCACCCTCGAACCGGCCGACGACACCCCGGTCACCCCGGCCCTTCCCGGCCAGTACATCAGCGTCAAGGTGACCCTGCCGGAAGGCCTTCGCCAGGTGCGCCAGTACTCGCTCTCCGGCGAGGCCGGCACCAGCCGAAGCTTCACCACCAAGCTTGACGACGGCGGCGAGGTCTCCCCCGTGCTCCACAACAACGTGCAGGTTGGCGACGTCCTGGAGATCTCCAACCCCTACGGCGAGATCACCCTCAAGGAGGGCGACGGGCCGGTGGTGCTGGCGTCCGCGGGCATCGGCTGCACCCCCACCGCTTCCATCCTTCGGTCCCTGGCAGAGGCCGGGTCCGAACGGCAGGTGCTGGTGCTCCACGCGGAAAGCACCTTGGACAGCTGGGCGCTGCGCAGCCAGATGACGGACGACGTCGAGCGCCTGGACGGCGCCGAGCTTCAGCTGTGGCTCGAAGAGCCCGTGGACGGAGCCAGGGAAGGTTTCATGTCCCTGCGTGAGGTGGATCTGCCGGCGGATGCGTCCCTGTACCTGTGCGGCCCGCTGCCGTTCATGAAGAACATCCGCAACGAAGCCATCAACGCCGGCATCCCGGCCACCCGGATCCACTACGAAGTGTTCGGCCCCGACATCTGGCTCGCCAGCTGAATCGATTGCTCCGTACCTGTCGTTTTGGAGTTCCATAACGACAGGTGCGGAGCAATCGATGGCGGGCCGGTGGGAAACGACGGCGGGGGGGGGGGGGGGGGGGGGTCAGGGGGGGGGCGGGGGGGGGGGGGGGTGGCGGGCCGGGGGGCAACCGCGGGCGCCGCCCCCCCTTTGCCCAACCGGGGGCGCCGCCGCCGTCGTTATGCCTGCTTGATGCCGGCTGGTCAGCTGTGGTCAGCCATGCGTTCCTTCAGGGCTTCCAGCTCGGCACGCAGCGCGTCCGGGAGTGAATCGCCGAACTGCGCGTACCAGTCCTCGATGGACGCCAGCTCGGCGTCCCATTCCTCCCGGTCCACGCGGACAGCCTCCTCCACGTGTGCGTGGGTAAGGTCCAGGCCCGTGAGGTCCAGCGAGTCACCGGTGGGAACGTAGCCGATGGGCGTCTCAACGGCAGCGGCCTTGCCCTCGATACGCTCGATGGCCCACTTCAGGACCCGGGCGTTGTCCCCGAAGCCCGGCCAGGCGAAGCCGCCGTCGGCGGTGCGGCGGAACCAGTTCACCAGGAAGATGTGCGGCAGCCGCTCCGGGTTGGCCTTCCCGGAAACACTGATCCAGTGCTTGAGGTAGTCGCCGGCGTCGTAGCCGATGAAGGGGAGCATGGCCATGGGGTCGCGGCGGAGCCTGCCCACCTGGCCGGCGGCGGCGGCCGTGGTCTCCGAGGAGAGCGTGGAGCCCATGAAGATGCCGTTTGTCCAGCTGCGGGCCTGGGTCACCAGGGGAACCGTGGTCTTGCGGCGGCCGCCGAAGAGGATGGCGGAAAGCTCCACGCCTTCGGGGCTGTAGTATTCCTCGGCCAGCATGTCGATCTGGGAGATGGGCGTGCAGAACCGGGAGTTCGGGTGGGCGGCAGGCTTGTCCGAATCCGGAGTCCAGGAGTTGCCCTCCCAGTCGGTGAGATGGGCCGGAACGTCGTCCGTCATGCCCTCCCACCACACGCCCCCGTCGTCCGTGAGGGCCACGTTGGTGAAGATGCTGTGGCCCTTGGCGATGGCGCGCATGGCGTTGGGGTTGGTGCCCCAGCCGGTGCCCGGAGCGACACCGAACAGGCCGGCCTCCGGGTTGGTGGCGCGCAGTTCGCCTTCCTTGCCGATCCGCATCCAGGTGATGTCGTCGCCGAGGGTCTCGACTTCCCAGCCTTCAATGGTGGGATCCAGGAGGGCCAGGTTGGTCTTGCCGCAGGCCGACGGGAAGGCCGCCGACAGGTAGTACGACTTCTTCTCCGGCGAGGTGAGCTTGAGGATGAGCATGTGCTCAGCCAGCCATCCTTCGTCGCGGGCCATCACGGAGGCGATGCGGAGGGCGTAGCACTTCTTGCCCAGGAGGGCGTTGCCGCCGTAGCCCGAACCGAAGGACCAGATGGACCGTTCCTCGGGGAAGTGGACAATCCACTTGTCCGGGTTGCAGGGCCATGCGACGTCGGCCTGGCCGGGTTCCAGCGGGGCCCCCAGCGAGTGCAGGGCAGGGACGAAGAACGCGTTGGTCTCGGTGATCTTGTCCAGCACCGCGGTGCCGATGTTGGCCATGATCCGCATGGAGGCAACAACGTAGGCGCTGTCCGTGATCTCGACGCCGAACTTGGGGTCCTCAGCGTCAAGGTGGCCCATGACGAAGGGGATGACGTACATGGTGCGGCCGCGCATGGAGCCGGCGAACAGCCCGCGCAGCTTTTCCTTCATCTCGGCGGGAGCCATCCAGTTGTTGGTGAACCCGGCGTCACGCTTGTTTTCCGAGCAGATGAACGTCTGCTCCTCAACGCGGGCTACGTCTGCGGGGTCGGAGAAGGCAGCGAAGGAATTCGGAAACAGTTCCTGGTTCAGCCGCGTCAGGGTGCCGGCTGCCACCAGTTCATCGGTCAGCCGGGTGTTTTCCTCTTCGGACCCGTCCACCCAGTAGATGCGGTCCGGCTGCGTTAGCTCTGCAACCTCTTCGACCCACGCCAGCAGACCGGCATGTGTGGTGGGTGCTTTCTCAAGCAGCGGCTTCTGCGCCAGATCGCCCATTTCGGTTCCCTTCCTCGGGTTCATCGGTGTGTCCTAAATGCTATGGTCCGGACCACTGGGGTTTTTGGGACGTATGCTGACGATTTGAGGCCACAGAAATGGAATTCCGCGGGAAATCAAGGAACTTCAAGCTGAAATTCTACGACAAAGTGACGAAGGTCACCTATACCGGTCTAGTAGCCGAGATTACACGCCCCTCGATTTGGCATCCCAGCCAACCCTCGCGTAAAGTAATTCGAGGTTCAGGGAGAGCGGTTCTTCTCCAGGAACACGGAATGCGCCCATAGCTCAGCTGGATAGAGCGTCTGTCTACGGAACAGAAGGTCAGGGGTTCGAATCCCTTTGGGCGCACCAACAAGGTCCGCACCGGTTCGCCGGTGCGGACCTTTTGCGTTAACCCACGTCCGCATTCTCCCGGGCGTAGGCTGTCCCCATGATGCCCGAGCCTGTGAAGCAGGAATTTGACGTTGTGGTGATCGGCGCAGGCGCCGTGGGGGAAAACGTTGCGGACCGCGCCGTCCAGGGCGGCCTCTCCGTGGTGCTGGTGGAGGCGGAGCTGGTGGGCGGCGAGTGCTCCTACTGGGCATGCATGCCGTCAAAGGCCCTGCTTCGGCCCGGAACGGCGCTGCACTCTGCGCAGACGACGCCGGGCGCCAAGGAAGCCGTCACGCGGACCCTGGATGCTGCAGCAGTGCTCAAGCGCAGGGACCATTTCACGTCCAACTGGCAGGATGACAGCCAGGTTGCCTGGGTCAAGGACTCCGGCATCGACCTCATCAGGGGCCATGCCTGGCTTACGGCTCCCAAGGCGGTCCAGGTTGCGGGGCTGGACGGCACCTCCCACCTGCTGCAGGCGCGACACGCGGTGGTGCTGGCCACAGGGTCAATGCCGAACATGCCCCCGATCGAAGGGCTTGAGGACGTGCAGGTCTGGGGAACCCGGGACGCCACCTCGGCCAGCGAAATTCCGGAGCGGCTGGCTGTCCTGGGCGGGGGTGTTGCCGGGACGGAGCTGGCCCAGGCGTTCGCCCGCCTCGGATCCGCCGTGACGCTCGTGGCGCGCAGCAGGCTGCTGGGGAACTATCCGGAGGAGGCAGCCAGCCTGGTCGCCGCGGGCCTGCGCGCGGACGGCGTGGACATCCGGCTCAATACCGTGACGGAGGGCATCACTGCGAACGACGACGGCACCTTCAGTTTGCAGTTGGCCGGCGGGTCAACGGTCATCGCTGACAAGGTCCTCGTCTCCACGGGCAGGCACCCCGCCCTCGAGGGCCTGGGGCTGGAAAGCGTCGGCATCGAGCCGGACAGCCACGGCCGCCTGACCCTCAGTACGGATAGTTCCGGCCTGGTGGAGGGCATCCCGGGCGACGACCCGTGGCTGTATGCGGTGGGTGACGCGGCGGGCAAGAACCTGCTGACGCACCAGGGAAAGTACGAGGCGCGGGCGACGGGCGACGCCATCACGGCCCGGGCCAAGGGCGAACTGACCGGGCGGCCGGCGGACTGGAGCCGCTATTCCCAGACCGCCAACCAGCATGCCGTACCCAACGTCGTCTTTACCGATCCTGAGGTTGCCACCGTAGGCCGCACGCTGGAAGTTGCCCGCGAGGACGGCTACAACGCCTCTTCGGTGGAACTCCCCATCCAGGTGGCCGGGTCTTCACTGCATTCGGAGAACTATGAGGGGTGGGCGCAGCTGGTGGTCGACGAGGACCGGAAGGTACTGCTGGGCGCCACGTTCGCCGGCCCGGACGTCGCCGAGCTCCTGCACGCCGCAACGGTCGCCGTCGTGGGCGAGGTCCCGCTTGACCGGCTGTGGCATGCGGTCCCCTCCTACCCCACGATCAGTGAGGTTTGGCTGCGGCTCCTGGAGAAATACGGCCTGTAGGGCGTCGAACCAGCCGCTATTTGAACTGACCGGTCAGTTTAGTTAGGCTGGAGCTGGACGCATTCTGCGAAAGGCCAATCTTGCTCTCAGCTCAGCTGCTCTCGGTCAGGGGGCGCAGGGACCCCCTGCTTCCGGCCACTTCCCTCCACGTTAACCGCGGTGAACTCCTGCTGGCCACCGGCGGACGGCAGGACCGCCGCACGGCCCTTGCGCTGGTCCTCAGCGGCAGGATGAAGGCAACCGGAGGCCGCATCACCTGGGACGGCAGCGAGCGGGTCAAGCCGCGCCGGCTGGCGAGCGCCCTGGTGGACTCCCCGGGCGTCAACGAGCCGGAGCAGCACCTCAGCGTCCGGGACCTTGTCACGGAGGACCTGGCCCTGATCCCGCGCCGCTACCGGGGCGCCCTGCTCAGCAGTCCGTGGCTGAAGGTGAACAGCTTCGAGGACATCGCCGGCCTTTGGACCGAGCAACTGGATCCGGGCCGGCGGCTCGAGCTCCTGACCGCGCTTGCGCTGGCCAATCCGCGCACGGACCTGCTGGTGGTCGATTCCCCCGACCGGCACGGTGACTCCGAGTGGCTGCCGCGGCTCCAGCGGATGGCGTTCGACGGCGGACGGCCGCTCGCCGTCGTCGCCACTGTTGGCGCCCTCCCGCCGTCGTGGAACGGACCCAGCGTTGCCATCGGCAACGCCGCCACGGGGGATGCCGCGGAAACTGCTGAACTCGAAACAGAGGTTGCCAAATGACGATACTGCGGCTGGCCCGCTCCGAACTCAAGAGGATGACCGGCGGGCTGCTGCCGAAGCTGACCATCCTCGCGCTGACCATGGTCCCCCTGCTGTACGGCGCCGTCTATCTTTACGCAAACTGGGATCCCTATGGCAACCTCGACCACGTCGACGCAGCCCTTGTTGTTGAGGACGCCGGAGCCCCGGCCAGCGACGGAACGCGGCTTGACGCGGGGGCGAAGGTGGCGGACAGCCTGGTGGACGGCAACGTGTTCCACTGGATACCCGTAGCCACCACGGAAGAGGCGGACCAAGGTGTCAGCAACGGCGAATACGCGTTCGCCCTGAAAATTCCCCGGGACTTTTCGGCCAACCTGGTGTCCCCCGGCAGTTTCGATTCCGCCAGCCAGGCAATGCTGAACGTCACCACCAACGATGCCAACAACTACCTCCTGAGCACCATCGTGGATAAACTCACCACTGCCGTCCACAGCACCGTTGCCACGGAGGTGGGCGAGGAAACGGCCAACCAGCTGCTGACGGGTTTTGGCACCATCCACACACAGATGGTCAAGGCGGCAGACGGCGCGGGCCAGGTGGCGGACGGCGTGGCGCAGCTCCGCGACGGAGCCGCCGCCCTCCATGAGGGCACCTCCGAGCTGAGCAACGGCGCCGGCGGGCTTTATGCCGGGCAGGCCAAGCTGCGCGACGGCGCCAACGAGCTGACCGACGGCGCAGGCCAGCTCAGCAGCGGACTCTCCACGCTCAAGGACAAGACGTCCACGCTGCCCACCGATTCCCGTACCCTCGCCGCCGGTGCAGCCCAGGTGGCAGCCGGAAACGCGCAGCTGAACGCCAAGGTGCAGAACGTTGCAGCCCAGCTGGAAGCCGCAGACCAGGGGCTCCGGACACGGGTGCTGGAATCAAACAGCAGGCTTATCGCGGCAGGCGTCCTTACGCAGGAGCAGGCCGACAGCATCCTGGCCGACTTCGACGCCACAGCCGGCTCGAGCCCAATGGCTGCAGCCAAAACGGGAATTCAGGCAGATGCCGCCCAGATCCAGCAACTGGCGGACGGGGCACAGTCTGTCAGTGCCGGCGCGGCGCAGCTCGCCGCTGGCACGCCGGCACTGAGGGACGCCGTGTCGCAGGCTTCGTCCGGCGCCGACCAGCTGCACACCGGGGCTGCCGCACTGGCCACCGGAGAACAGGCCGCGCTCGACGCGGCCGGCCGTCTTGCTGACGGAGCAAGCAGTGTGGATGCCGGGGCGGCCCAGCTGATGAATGGTGCCGGGACAGCAGCGGGCGGGTCACGCACGCTGGCGGACGAAATCGGCAAAGGCGCCGGGCAGGTGCCCAACCCCGATGACGCCCAGAAGAGCAACATCTCCCGCGTCATGGCAGACCCTGTGGCGGTCAGCAACGTCTCACAGGCCAAGGCCGAGTCCTACGGGGCCGGGCTGGCACCGTTCTTCCTCGCCCTCGCGCTGTGGATCGGCATCTTCATGCTGGTCCAGGCAATGCGTCCCATCACCCAGCGGGCGCTGGCGTCCAATGCGGCGTCCTGGAAGATCGCACTGGGCGGCTGGCTCCCGTTCCTGGCGGTCTCGGCGGTGCAGGCAACCCTCCTCACCCTGGTCGTGAATCTTGCCCTGGGGCTCAATCCCGCCCACCCTGTCCTGATGTGGTTCTTTATGCTGGCCGCAGCAATGGCGTTCAGTGCCCTCATCCAAGGCGTTGTGGCGCTGCTCGGCTCTCCGGGGAAACTCGTGGTGCTCATCCTGCTGGTCCTGCAGCTGGTGTCCTCCGGCGGGACCTTCCCGTGGCAAACCACTCCGCAGCCGCTCCACGTGGTGCATGAGGTCCTGCCCATGGGCTATGTAGTGGCCGGGATGCGGCACCTGGTCTATGGCGGGGACCTGACCATGATCGCACCCACGGTCCTGGGCCTGGTGGGCTATACCGCCCTGGGCGCGGCCATGTCCACGGTTGCGGTGCGCCGGAATAAGTACTGGACCCTGAGGACGCTGAAACCTGAGATTGCGGTATGAGCACGGAACCACCGGGAGCGGCGAAGAGCCTGCGCACCGCCCGGACTACCGCTACGCGCCAGAAACTCTTCGAGGCGTCCATGGAACTCATCGGCGAGCGGGGTGCGGCCGGCGTCACGGTTGATGAGATCGCCGCTGCGGCAGGCGTCTCCAAGGGAACCGTCTACTACAACTTCGGCAGCAAGTCGGAGCTCATCGCGCAGCTGCTGCGGCATGGGGTGGACATCCTGAAGGCCCGCCTCCTGCGAGCACCGGAACAGGGAGCAGACCAGCCCGGGGGCCAAGCCGGGACTGGCGGCTCCCGGGCAAGCGACCCGCTGCTGGCCATGGAGGCAATGATCGGACAGGCCCTGGACTTCATGGCGGACTACCCGTCCTTCGCGCGCCTCTGGGTCAGCGAAAACTGGCGTACGCCCAGCGAGTGGCAGGGTACCTTCGCCGTCCTTCGCGGCGAGCTGCTCGGCGTGATCGGGGAGGCAGTGGAGAAGGTGGCGCAGGCATACCCGGTGGACCCGTCGGTTTCCCGGGGCAGCCTGGAAACCGCCATTTTCGGGGCCTGCTTCGTGGTGGGACTGGACCGCCAGACATACCACCCCGAGCGGACGCGTGACCAAAGCGTTGCAGCAATCATGGCCATCATGCGCGGCTACGTGCTGAAGCAACCCTCAGCTCAGGGATGATTGGACCCATGGGGAAGAGCGGAAAGTTCGCGGTTATTTCCGGTGTTGTTGCGGCCGGCCTGCTGGTGCTGACCGGGATGACGCTCGCCGAGCCGGTGCTCATTGCGTTCCTCGGTGTCCTGGCGCTGGCGTGCCTGGCCTGCATCACGGAGATCCTGAACCGGGGGCGGCGCCTTGCCCTGCTCGTGGCCGGCGCGGGCACCAGCCTCACCATCGGCTTTTCCCTCGCCTTCGTCAGCACGTGGGAACTGGCTTTCGCCGGCCAGTCCTCGTTCGTCGGAACGCCGTTGCCCACTGACGACCCCGACAACTACTTTTTCGGCGCTGCCACTGCAGCCGTGGTTACCCTGCTCGTGCTGTTCCTCGGTGCGGCCTGGCCCCGCGGGCGCCGGCTGCACGCGCTGTCGCGGAAAGGCACGGCTGGACGGAGTACGGCTGGACGAGGCCCCGGCAGAAAGGGCACGGCAACAAAGGGCACGGCAGGCAGGAACACAACAAGCAGGGGCACGGCCGGCAGGGACGCTTCCGTGAAGGGCCGGACGGCGGCGGGCAGGTTGGCCGCCAAGGGAACAGCCCAGCGCAAACCGGCCCAGCAGGCCGGCGGCCTCCGCGCGCCCGCGCGGGTGCCTTCAAGCGCAGCCAACCGGCCGTCGTCGTCCGCTTCCCCTGCCAGGACGCCGCCGAAAACGGGGGCCAAAACCACGCCGCGCCGGTGACTCCTGCCGGCCCGGCAGGATGGGCGCCAGGTTAGTGGGCCCGGGGAACCTTGAACTTGGTGATGCGAGCGTCCTGTCCGTCCAGTTCGGCCCAGGATTTCTCCGTCTCCAGGACGGTGAGGGCGTTGGTGGGGTACCGGGTGGCAGCGTCCATGTAGGCATGGTGGTCGGAATCCCGCGAGGCGAGGTGCATTGCCAGGTCCTGGACCCCCGGCAGGTGTGAAATCACCATCAACGTGGTCACGGTGTCCGGAACGTGGTTGATGACCGTCAGCATCCGAAGTGCTGAGGCAGCGTACAGCCCGTCCTCAAGCTTGGGGGTGGGCGCTTTGTCCCCCAGCTCCGAGCACACCCAGGTGCAGGTCTGCCTGGTCCGCAGGGCACTGGAGCAGAGGATGAAGTCCGGGACGATGTTGTGCTTGAGCAGCCAGCGGCCGGCCAGGGGCGCCTCCCGGTGGCCGCGCTCCTCCAGCGGACGCTCGTGGTCGGCCACCCCGCCCGGCCAGTCGGCCTTGGCATGGCGCATGATCACAAGCCGTCGAAGATGGTGCCCACTCATGGCCCTAGCCTATAGCCCGCCGCCCAAGCCAGGCACGGAGGGCACATACGCAGAGAGCGCGCCCTTGAGGTTAGTGCTAGATCGAGTATTCAGGAGCGGCCCAGACAACCACTTCGGGGTGCTCGTAGAACCGGTATCCCTGGCCGCGGACGGTGCGCACGGTGTTGGCGAGGCGGCCCAGCTTGGAGCGCAGCCGGCGGATGTGGACGTCGATGGTGCGCTCGTTGGGGACCTCTTCGGCGTTGCGCCAGAGGCCTTCCAGGAGCTCATCGCGGCCCACGGTGCGGGTTCCGTTCTCCACAAGGTAGTTCAGGAGCTCGAACTCCTTGAACGTCAGGTTGAGGGACTCGCCGTCCAGGTGGACTTCGCGGCGGGCGAGGTCGATCAGGACACCGGACGGGCGCGGCTCCTGGGCCTGCGCGGGACGCGCGGCGTCAGTGCGCGGGCGGGCGTTGACGGTGGGGTCACCGAACGTGGAACGGACGACGTCGAGCGCGGAACCGGGAGTGCCTGCGGGGGCCACGGCGACGGCTGCGTAGCTTTCGGCCCCGGACACCAGGGACTGGGCGTAGGCGCGGATTTCCTGGGCCAGCTTGGCGATGGAGGTCCCGGCGGCCGCCGCGGTTTCCTCGTCGATGCCCATGTAGAGCACGAATCCGCGGGCGACGTTGTCATTGGCGACAGGCCGGACAGCAGCCGGACCGGCCACTACGGGAGTGGGGGCCGTCATCGGTGCCGCCTCGGCAGGCTGGACGGCACGGAGCTGCCCGTAGGAATTGGGGTTATAGCCCTGGGGCGCGTAGCCCTGGGCGGGAAAGTTGCTTCCGGAAGCAGAGGGAGCAAGGGCAGGGCGGGGGCCGAAGCCGGGGCGGAGGCCGGTCTGCTGGCCCGCCTTGGCGGCGTTACGGACAGAGATGTGGACGTATCCGGATGCAACTGACATAAGTGCTTACCTCAATGTGAATGGCCGTCATCACGGCCCGAATGCTGGGTTTCCCCACATTGCGAACTGGGGAGGGGCGCCCGACGCTGGGCTGGGGGCGAATGCCTAAGAACTTCGGAGGGTGGGAAGGTCAGGCGTGCATTCGACAACAGCGCATGTCGGCAGCAGCGGATGTGCTGGGCCAATATTCTGCGTCTGCAGGTGCTGTTGAGTTCTTGTTCACATTGGAAGTGTGCAGCGTAACAATGCCAACTTGCAAGTAACAATGGACGCGATCGTCCGCATAATGAGACGAACTGGGCTAATGTGCCGCAAATCACGATTCTGGCGGAGCCATAAAAATAACGCTTGTTATCCCTTGGAGGCGTCCGATTCCGCCCCTAGGCAGAATTTTGTTCGACAGCATGGTGCTTCCGGTCGAAAATATTCAAGACTGGGACTGATAGGGAAATCCCACTCACCGCCTTGTTGGCGTGTCCAGCCGCCCGCGTTTTCGGACAAGAAATTTTCCCGGAAAACTGCCGCGCGACGGCAATCCCGCAGCAGCGGCCACGCAGGAGCACCGCATTTCCGGCATCCAGCTCGCTAGGCTGGGATTCACAGCTTGGTCACAGGAATGCCATAGCCGGGCTTAAACCAATAATCGGAAAGTTGTCCCATGGCCACGTCGCACTCCATGACAAACAACCTCCCCAAACTCACCCATCCGGACGGCTCCCCCATCAGGGCCCTCGTCGTGGATGACGAACCCAGCCTCTCTGAACTCATGAGCATGGGGCTGCGCATGGCGGGCTGGTCCGTGGCAGTAGCTGCCGACGGCCCGGAAGCGGTGAAGCTGGCCAAGGACTTCCGCCCCGACGTCCTGGTCCTGGATGTCATGATTCCAGGGTTCGACGGCGTCGAGGTCCTGAACAGGATCCGCGCTTTCGCACCCGAGGTTCCCGCGCTTTTCCTGACCGCCAAAGACGCGGTCCAGGACAGGATCGTGGGCCTCGCTGCCGGCGGCGACGACTATGTGACCAAACCCTTCAGCATGGAGGAAGTCCTGCTGCGGCTGCACCGGCTGGTCCAGCGCTCCGGAGTTGCCGCCATGGACACTGCGGAACTGGTAGTGGGAGACCTTGTGCTCAACGTCGACACCCGGGAGGTGACCCGCGCGGGCGAGGAGCTCCAGCTGACGGCCACCCAGTTCGAGCTGCTGCGCTACCTCATGGAGAACCCAAAGCGCGTCATCAGCAAGGCCCAGATCCTGGACCGGGTGTGGAACTACGACTTCGGCGGGCAGGCAAACATCGTGGAACTCTACATCTCCTACCTGCGCAAGAAAGTGGACGCCGTGCACCCGCCCATGATCCACACCGTGCGGGGCGCCGGGTACGTCATCAAGCCGGCGGAGTAGGCGCGCCATGACCTCCGTGCACACCGCGGAGCCGCAGCCCCGGCGCTGGCTCAAACCCGCCACCTGGCACTTGCGCACACGCCTTATCCTGCTGGCCATGGCGCTGTTGATCGCCATCTGCGGTGCGGTGGGCGTAGCCAGCTACGCCTCGATGGACTCCTTCCTCACCCGCCAGCTGGACGAGCAGCTGAGCCAGGCCGCAGCCCGCTCCAACGATCCCGGCCGGCCTCCCTCCGGCGGCTTCAACGGCAGGGACCCCCTGGATTCCCGCGGACAAAGCGTGGGAACACTGAACGCCCGCATCCTCAACGGCCAGGTCAACAGCGCCGGCTTCCTGGCCCCGGACACTACGCGCTCTGCGCTGTCCTCCGAGGACAAGCAGGTCCTGCTCGCACTGGCCACCGATGCCCGGCCCGTTGACCGCACGCTCTCAAACGGTGACTACCGGCTGATTGCGGTCAAGACCAGTTTCGGTGACGTCCTGGTCACAGGGCTCCCCCTGGCCGCCAAGGAGAGCACGCTGACGTCCCTGGTGTGGACCTTCGTGTTCGTCTCGCTGGGCGGGTTGCTCCTGATCGGGCTGGTGGGCACGGTCCTGATCCGCCGCACCATGAAGCCCCTTGAACAGCTCTCCGAGGTGGCCACCCGGGTTTCGCAGCTGCCCCTGGACGCCGGCGAGGTGGCACTTGCCGTTCGCGTCCCGCCGTCGAACTCCAACCCTGGAACTGAGGTGGGCAGCGTGGGGCACGCGCTGAACCTCATGCTGGACAACGTTGCGAATGCGCTGCAGGCGCGGCAGAAGAGCGAGACCAAGGTCCGGCAGTTCGTGGCTGACGCCTCCCATGAGCTGCGCACGCCGCTGACCGCCATCCGCGGCTACACCGAACTGATGAGAATGACGGAAAACTTCACTCCGGACGGGGAGAAGTCGCTGGCACGGGTGCAAAGCCAGTCGGAACGGATGACCGCTTTGGTGGAGGATCTCCTACTGCTCGCGCGGCTCGACGAGGGCCAGCCGCTGAAGCTTGCCGAGGTGGACCTGACCCAGCTGGTGGTGGAAGGCGTCAGCGATGAGAAGGTCATGGCGCCAGGGCACACCTGGCGGCTGGAGCTCCCCGACGAGCCGGTGGTGGTGAACGGGGATCCGTCCCAGCTGCGGCAGGTGCTGATGAACCTGCTCTCCAACGCCCGCAAGCACACCCCTCCGGGAACCACGGTGGTAACGGGGGTGGAGAAAACGCCGGAGGGCGCCGCAGTGGTGACCGTAACGGACGACGGCGGCGGCATACCGCCGGAGTTCGTGGACCAGGTCTTCGCCCGGTTTGCCCGCGCAGACGCGGCACGTGCGGGGACCAGCGCGCCCGGCGCGTCCGCCGCTGAAGGAACCAGCGGTTTGGGCTTGTCCATCGTCGAGTCCATTGTTGAGGCCCACGGCGGACGGGTAACGGTGACGTCGCAACCCGGCCGCACGCAGTTCGCCCTGCGGCTACCCCTCATGCGGGGAATGGCACAAGGCGGCGCGCCGTCATCGTGACCTCCGTTACCAAAATGTGACTTATGCGCTGAACTCCTGTACCGTCGAATGGGTGCGGTCCCCGTTCGGGCCGCATATCCCGGGTTGACGCCAAGCTCTGCCACTTCCCGGATTCCTCTTGAACAACGGCAGAGGCGGGGGACCCACCGTCCCGGGCACTGACTGCCCTTGGGGTTAAGCCTGCACGTGTTTTTTCCGTGCGGCCGGATGCCCTCATCCGAACCCGACAGCTAACTCCGCAGGTGTGAGAGGCGATCTATTATGTCCAAGTTCCTTGTAAAACCACGCCCGAATTCAGGCACGGATGCACGCTCCACGCGTGCAGCAGGCAAATTCCCCTCCGTCGGCCGGCGCGCCGGACTGCTGGCAGCATCCTGCGCCCTCCTTGTTGGAGTTGGCGCTGCGGGCCAGGCCACCGACACGGGTGCCCGCGTGGCAGCCACCGGGGCGCAGGCTTCGGAGTCCCATTCCAAGCTGAGCATGGAGCAGAGCGAAATCCGGGCCAACCCTGCGCCTGAGCCCGCAGCCGAGCAGATCAACGTTGTCCCGCAGGCAGCCGAACCTGCTCCCGTTGCCGAGCCCGCACCGGCTCCGGCGCCGGAACCCGCTCCGGCCCCGGCACCCGAGCCCGCACCCGTCGTCGCGGTTAATGATCCCGCAGGCGCCCAGGCGTACGCCGCAGGCCAGCTGGCTTCCTATGGCTGGGCTCCGGACCAGATGCAGTGCCTGCAGACCCTCTGGACCAAGGAATCGGACTGGACCACCACGGCCACCAACCCGAGCAGCGGCGCCTACGGCATCGTCCAGTCCCTGCCGGCTGAGAAGATGGCCAGCGCCGGAGCCGACTACCTCACCAACTACCGCACGCAGATTAACTGGGGCCTGAACTACATCCAGGAGCGCTACCAGTCGCCGTGTGGTGCACTGAACTTCCACTTGTCGAACAACTGGTACTAGGCGGGATGCAGTAACCTACTTCTGCTGCTCCCCCGCGTCCCGGCCGGGGATGTACTGGACGGCCCACCGGTTCCCGTCCGGATCAGCGAAGTACACAAAATGGCCCCAGTCCTGTACGTCCACTTCGCTCACGTCCACCCCGTTGCCCTTCAGGTGCTCGTAGGCAGCCTGGATGTCGCTGACCACGAGCTGGAGGTTGGAGCCGGTACCCGGAGGCGCGTCCGTGAGCCCTTCCCCGATGCAGATGGAGCAGGCTGAGCCGGGAGGGGTCAGCTGGACAAAGCGGATGGATTCCGTGGGCCGCTGATCGAAATCGGCATTGAACCCCACCTTGTTGACGTAGAAATCCTTGGCCCGGTCCACGTCGGACACAGGGACAAACACCAGTTCCAGTTTCCAGTCCATCCGCACAGGCTAGCCCTGCGGCCGGGAACAGGAAAGGCCTGGCTTTAGCCTGCGATGTCCTTAGCCTGCGATGCCGTACAGCCGGTCGCCTGCGTCGCCGAGGCCGGGAACGATGTAGGACTTCTCGTTGAGCCTTTCGTCGATGGAGGCCAGCACGATGGTGACGTTGGCGCCGGAGAGTTCTTCCTCCAGCTTCGCCAGTCCCTCCGGAGCGGCAAGCAGGCAGATGCAGGTGACATCAGAGGCGCCGCGCTTGAACAGGAACTTGATGGCTTCGCGCAGCGTCCCGCCGGTGGCCAGCATGGGGTCCAGAACGAAGATCTGCCGGTCGGTAAGGTCCTCAGGCAGGCGCTCGGCGTACGTGATGATGTCCAGGGTTTCCTCGTCACGGGCCATGCCGAGGAAGCCCACTTCAGCTGTGGGGACGAGCTTGGTCATGCCCTCGAGCATTCCAAGGCCCGCGCGCAGGATGGGCACCACCAGCGGGGTGGGCTTGGTGAACGCCGTGCCCACGGTGGTGCTGACGGGCGTTTCGATGGTGACGGGCTCGGTGCGGACCTCGCGCGTTGCCTCGTAGGCGAGGAGCGTCACCAGCTCCTCCGTCAGCTGCCGGAAGACCGGGGACGGAGTGTTTTTGTCGCGGAGGACAGTGAGCTTATGGGCGACCAGCGGGTGGTCCACAACGAGAGTGCGCATTGGTCAAAACTATCACCCGGCCGCCGGCCCCCTCCCCGGCCGTTCGCCGCTGGCCTCCGGCTCCCCGGTGTGGTCCTCGCGGAGGACGGGGTGTTCAAACGTGGGCGCAGGGCCCGCGTGCTCGCGGCGGCGTATCAGGTGGAACAGCCGGTGGGCGAGGATCACCATGGACACCCACGCAAGGCCAAGGAACCAGCCGGCCATCACATCGGTCAACCAATGGTGTCCCAGGAAAACCCTGCTCAGGCCCATGGCGATGATGAAGATGGCTCCGGCCGTTATCGCGGCGATCCTAGCCCACAGGATTTGGAACTGGAGGCACATCAGATAGACCAGGACGCCTATCACCACTGTTGTGTTCAGCGTGTGTCCGCTGGGGAAGGACGGTGTGGTTTCATAGGGGGGCACCGCCTCCGAATGGTCCGGGCGGGTCCTGCCGACCAGTCGCTTGCCGAGGGTGGTTGCAGTTGTGGAAACGAGGGCAGCGCCGCCCACCAGGACGATGGGCCGCCACGTCCTGCTCAGTAATGTCAGCCACGCGGTGAGGATGCTGGCGAGAATGGGCATGCCGATCCCCCCGCCCACGTTGGTAAAGCCGGTGGCGAAGGCGTCCACCTCGGGATTCCGCAGCGACTGGGAGTATTCCAGCGCGGGAATATCCAGGCTGGCCAGCCCCTCCTCGTCCACTACATTCGCGTATACCTCCGCACCGAGCAGGGCCAAGGTGACCACCAGTGTTCCGCCGATGATCAGGGTCAGCCACAAGGCGGCATAGGGCTTGATCCACTTGTCCATGCGGTCTCGGACGGTGCTCACTGTGCCTCCCGGCGTCTGGGGCGTCACGGGCTCGGGTTATCCCACGAAACTATCATTGAGCCATGGTCTCCGCAGATAAAAAACACGACGCGTGGATGGGCCTTGCCCTGGCCGAGGCCCGCCGCGCCCTTGCTACGGAGGATGTGCCGATTGGTGCGGTGGTCATAGGGCCCGACGGCGCCGTGCTGGGTTCCGGCCGGAACCAGCGGGAGGAGCTTGGTGATCCCACCGCCCACGCCGAGATGGTTGCCATCCGGGAGGCGGCAGAACGGTTGCGCCAGCTTTCAGTGCTCGACGGCGGCAGCGGGGACGGCTGGCGGCTCGCCGACTGCACGCTGGTGGTGACCCTGGAGCCCTGCGCCATGTGCGCCGGCGCCGTTGTCCTGGCCCGGATTCCGCGGGTGGTCTTCGGGGCTTGGGATGAAAAAGCGGGGGCGGCAGGATCCGTGTTCGACGTGCTCCGCGAGCGCCGCCTGAATCATTGGGTTGAGGTTTATCCCGGGGTGCGCGAGGCGGAGTGTGCCGGGCTGCTGCGTGATTTCTTCGCCGGGCACCGGCTCTAACTCCTGATGGCGTCCAGCACCACGGCCGCTGTCCGGTCCCAACCCGGCAGCGTGCTCCTCGCCTGAACCGCCCTTTCGCGCCAGGAAGCCCTGGTTGCGGTGTCCTCCAGCCAGCTGCGCAGGACCTGGGCCAGCAGGGCGGGGTTGGCGGGGTCGTCATCGGCAGGGAAGGCAACCTTCGCTCCGGGAAGCCGGCCGCCGTCGTCGTCCGTGCCCGGTGCGCCCAGGCGCAAGGCCTCGACGGCGCCCGTCCCCTCGCGCACGATCACCGGGATACCGCGGGCGAGCGACTCGGTGACCACCATGCCGAAGGCCTCAGCGCGGGAGACCAGCAGGCTGAGGTCTGCCCGCAGCCATGCGTTTTCGAGCGCCGGGCCCGTCAGCTCGCCGGTGAGCCGGATCCGTCCGCCCAGGCCGTTCGCCTGAACGGCAGCGCGAACCTTGCCGGTGTATTCCGCGTCTGCCCGGTCCGAACCCACCAGGGCTGCCGTCCAGTCGAGGTCCTGCAGCAAGCCCAGCGCTCCAACCACAAGCAACTGGTCCTTGTTGGGCAGGAGCGCGGCCACGGCAACGATATGGGGCGGCGTGGATCCCGGGGCCAGCGGAGCCGGGTCGGTGCCGGGAAGGGCGACCTTCAACCCATGTAGGCCATGGCGTGCCGCCAGGACATTCCTGGCCCAGGTGCTGGTGCACAGCACCCCGGTGGCCGCACGCAGGGACCTTGCCTCAAGTCCGTAGCGGGCGGGGGCAGGCATGTGGACCAGCACCCAGATTTCCCGGCCGGCTTTGGCCGCGAATTCCAGCTCATCCGGCGCGCCCATGGCAATCAACCCATCCACGAGGATCACGGTGCCCTGCAGTCCTGCGTCCGGTTCCCAGGCGCCAAGCAGGCTGTCCAGCCGGCGCCGAGCGTGGGCATTGGCTTCCGGCCAGGAGCCGTCCACTGCGATCACCTCGACCTCTGTCCCCAAGGCCTCCAAGCCCTGCACCAGCCGCGCGTTGTAGACGTTCCCGCCGGAATGGTGGTGGATGTTGCCAGGTACCAGCAGGCGGATGCGGGGCACGGGATCAGGCTGCTGGAGAGTCCGCTGCCGGGAGATCCAGCGAGTAGGTGGCCCAGGCATCCGGGTTCTCCCGCAGGGTGACGTCGATGCCCTCAAGACGGCCGCCGTCGTCGTCATTCTGCAGCTTTTCCGCAACTGAATGGGCAATGTATTCCGCGAGCGCCTCAGTGGTGCTGAGTTTGCCCGCAAAATCCGGATGCTCGTCCAGGTTGCGGTAGTTCAGGCCTGCCAGGACCTCCTCGATGATGGTGCCGGCGGCGCCGATGTCCAGCACGATCGCGTCCTTGTTGAGCGTCCGACGGCGGAAGGACACCTCGGCGACAAAAGTCGCCCCGTGCAGGGCCTGGGCCGGCCCGAACGCCTCACGGGGCAGGCTGTGGGCGATCATGAAGTGGCGGCGGACGGTCAGGCTGAACATGGACTACCTCTGGTCTTCTCGGGTCTGGTGCGGGTCTTTGTTCTCGGGGTCTTTGTTCCCGCGGTCTTTGTTCCCGCGGTCTTTGTTCCCGCCGCCTTCGTCGGTGGGGTATTCGATGACGTGGCACAGGGCTTCAAGCTTCCCGTGGGCGAGGTCCTGCACCGTGCCGGGCAACTCGGCGAACCGCGAGGTACCGGTGAGGAAGGCATCGAATACGGGGTCCTTCAGCAGCGAGACGGCGAGGTCCAGGCGGTCGACGCTGGTCCTGCGGTGGCGGCGCGCACGCGCCACCACACCCACCTGGCTGGCCCGGATGGACAGCCGCCGGGCATGGAAGTCCTCCCCCAGCGGCAGGGTTACCTCGCGGTTGGCGTACCAGGACATCTCGATGACGTCCCCCTCGTCGCCCACGAGCTGCAGGCTCCGCTCCAGGCCTTCCTGGGATGCAGAGCAGTGGAAAACGATGTCGCAGTCGGCCAGGGCGTCATCCGGGCGGGCGAAGTCCACGCCCAGGGAGTCCGCCAGGTGCTTCCGGCCCGGATCCAGGTCCACCAGCTGCAAGCGCTGCAGCGGGAAGGTCCTCAGCAGGGTGGCAACCATGCCGCCCACCAGCCCGGCTCCCACCACCGCAATCCGGTCTCCCAGCCGCGGACCCGCCTCCCACAATGCGTTCACGGCGGTCTCCACCGTGCCGGTGAGCACTGCCCGGCGGGAGGGCACGTCATCAGGGATCTTCGTCAGTGAGCTGACCGGCACCACGTAGCGGTCCTGGTGGGGGTTAAGGCAGAAGACGCGCTGCCCCGCCCAGCCCTCCGGACCCTCCTCGACAACCCCGACGGAGAGGTACCCGAACTTCACCGGCCCGGGGAAGTGTCCCTCCTGGTGGGGTGCCCTCATCTCCTCGGCAACCCGGGGCGGAACAGCGCCTGCATGGACCACCATTTCCGTGCCTTTGCTGATGCCGGAGTACAGGGCGCGGACCAGGGCCTCGTCCGACCCGCGGGCAGGCAGCTCCTCGGGCCGGAGCTCGCCATGTTCCCTGGCTGTGGTCCAGTAGGCCGTTGCGTGCGTGCGACTGGATTGATGCGCTGGACTGGATTGATTAGTCATCTTGCTGATGAATCTAGCCGTCAACGTGCGCGCGGGAAAGCTGGCCGGCGGCAGTCCCCTTGTCCCGTCGCATCCTCCCCGTCGCTTCCTCCCCATCGGGAGGCACGGTCCGGTTCCCGTCGGGAGGCACAGTCCGGGCAGGCCTCACCATCACGATTGCGGAGAGGGCTTCGTTACGTGACGCCAGCGCTTGCCTGGCAGGCCATCTCCCACCAAACATCTTCGGGCAGCGGGTCCTTGGGCTGCTGGTACCCAGGCATGAACCAGTCAGCAAAAGTGTCCTCGGGGAACTCCTCCTTTGGATACAGGTCCTGGAGCGACCGGCCGGCTGCTAGAGGCCAAGCATCAGACAAGTCATCAGGCAGCGACACCCCCGAAAGGTCGTTGGGCAGCGACACCCCCGAAAGGTCGTTGGGCGGTGGCCACATCTCCGCAAGGTCATCAAGCGCGCGGAGCCCTGCCGGCACAGCCCGTTCCGGCCAGTGGGGTGGTTCCCAGTCCTGGTGTTCGCTTGTGTAGTGGCGGCCGGTGGGTGAGGTCCAGCCGGGTGGTGCGGTTGTGGTGGCTGGGGTGGGTTTCCAGCCGCTGGTGTGGCGGAGTTTGTGGTGTTTCGGGCAGGGCTGGCCGAGGTTCGAGACTCCTGTGGTGCCGCCGTTGTGCCAGGCGAGGAGGTGGTCGGCTTCGTTGTCGAGGGAGGGGTTGCTGCAGCCGGGGAAGGGGCATTTGCCGTCCCGCAGCCTGAGCCAGTTCCGCATGGCTTTGGTCACCCGGTAGCTGGTGCGGCCGATTTCCAGCGGTGCCCCGTCCCGCGGGTCGACCAGCACCCGGTAGAAGGAGCTGGCACCGTCGGCGACGAGGTCCCGTGCCATCGAGGCGGGGATGGGGCCGGCCCCGTCCAGCACCGCCGGCTCGTCCGTCAAGCCCATCAGGGAAAACACGGGCACGGTGACCAGCACCTGCGGCCGAATCGACGACGACGGGCCGGGACCTGCCACCTCCCCGCCGCCGGACCTTCCCGCCTCACCGTGCCCGGCCCTGGTTGCCTCGCTGTGTCCGGTAACCCGGGAGATGTTCCCGCCGCCCAAGAGCGCCTCGGCGAAATTGTCGGCCCTGAGCTGGGTCAGGGTGCGGGCCTCGTCCGGGCCCTGCATCCCCCGGGAAATGGCGGTCAGCCGGTTCCAGACCGCGGATGCCTGGTCCGCGGGCAGGTAGGCGGCCACCCAGGCCATCGCGTCGTTATCCGGCCAGTACTCCACGCGTCTATCCGCCAGGGACTTGGCGTGCCGCTTCGCCAGGCTCTCCGGATGGTGCCGCTCCCGCCACCCCCGCGCCTTGGCCCTGAACCGGTACGCGGGCATCTCCCCCACCGGGCACCCGCGGACCGCCCCCGGGGCGTCCGGGTCCAGGAAATGGGCTTCCAGGGCCGCCGCCCCGGACGGGCCAAGGCCGACGGTCTGGTCCACCATGGTCCGGGCATGCGCCCAGGAAATCGTCCCGCCCTGCAGGGCGGCCAGGGTCCGGGGCAGCGACGCGGTCAAGGCATGGGCTAGCAAAGCACCGGCGGCCCGGTCACCGATGGCCAGCGCACACCCGACCTCCGCCACCAGGCTCCGGTCCTGCGCCGTGGCCTCGTGAGGGGACCCGGGCGGAGGATTCATCGCCTTCGTCGCCCCGGCAAGGGCCGCCGCGGCCACTGCCTTCACCGCCGCCAACTTCGCTTCCGACCGCGCCACCCCACCCAGGACATCCAACGCCGCATCAGCAACCCGCTGCAACGGATCCTCAACGCCCCCGCCCCCGCCACGGCCACCGGAAACGGCAGGCCCGCCCGCGGCAAGGCCTCCGCCAGCCAGCGCAGCCATAAACGCAGCAACAGAAGCGTCAACCGCTTCCTCCCCCTGCACCACCGCCGCGTTCGATTCCATACCCCCATCATCGCGAGGGGGTCCGACATTATTAGGCCCTACGCCCACCGCTGCGAAAAAGTTTTTGAATCTTCTTGGGCCACCTCTGCCCGGACCATAACGGGCCAGGCGTGATCGGCCCCGTTTTGGGGATGGGCGCCTCGCTCCGGTACCCTATTGAGGTTGGTGACGTGTCCGAGCGGCCGAAGGTGCAACACTCGAAATGTTGTTTGGTGTAAAAGCCAACGTGGGTTCAAATCCCACCGTCACCGCCAAGTAGCAGGGCCCCGCTTCTCTTTGTGAAAGAGAAGCGGGGCCCTTTTGGTTTGTGGATCAGTTCCCGCTCCGGCGTCCTGCGTCGGGTACCCGGCACGGGGTTGGAGCCCGGTGAAGCAAATACATTGGAAAAGAAACCGAAAAGCACCCGCCGAATTGGGATTTCCTCACAAATTTTCCGTGTTCAGCGGTGGATACGATGGGCTGACCGGACAGAGCCGTCCGGCCAGATCGACCAGAAGGAACCCATGACTGCGGTGACGGTGGACGATATCCTCTCGGATCTCCCCTTGGGCTTTGGAAGCCTCATCCTCCGGCCAGCGGACGGCTCCGCCGTGGAACGTTTCCTGATCATGGACGCCGAGGATGAAAAGCTCGACGGCGACAGGGCGTTTGTCCTGCTGATTGGAGTCCGCGGACGGTCGGCTTTGCCCGCATTGCGCCGGCTGCTGCGGAACCCGCCGCCGGTGGTGGCCGTCAAGGGAGGCCGGCAGGAGCTGTCCGAAGCCGAAGAGTTGCTGCGCGACGCCGGTACCGGCCTGCTCCTGGTGGACCCCGCGGCCGACTGGGACCGCCTGCTGTCTATCGCGAAAGACAGGATCCAGCCGCCCAGCTATCAGAGCGAAGTCCTGACGCTGCTGGAAGAAGACCTGTTCGCGATCGCCCAGACCACTGCCCGGCTCACCTCCAGCCACGTGGTGATCGAGGACGCGGCCAACAAGGTTCTGGCGTATTCCACCGTTTCCAACGACATCGACGAGCTGCGCAAAGCCTCCATCCTGGCCAGGCGCGGGCCACGGAAATACGAGCTGCTGCTCAAGGACCTTGGAGCCTACCGTGAACTCCATGGCACCCGGTTCCCCGTGCGTGTACCTGCGAGGCCCCAGGACGGACTGCGCGAACGCGTAGCCATCACCCTTTTCGCCGGTAACAGGATCATGGGCTACATCTGGCTCCAGGAGACCGGCGACGGCTTCGGCCCGGACGTTGACCAGGTGTTGCAGGGTTCCGCTGCCCGTACCTCGGCTGAGCTGATCCGTTACCGCAACCAGCAATCCGTGCACATGCGGGAAGACCGCATTGCCCGGATCCTTTCAGGCCCCGCGGAGGCAGCAGCCAGCGCGCACAGCGAAAAGATCTCCGCTGACCGCCCGGCCGCGCTGATCCTGATCGGGATCTCCGATGTGGAAGCCGATGACGCCGCACTAAAGCACGGCGAGCTTGCCAACCTGGCTTCGATCCACGCCGCTGCCTACAAAGCTTCGGCAATCGTGGGGCAGTTCAAAGGCGACACCGCAGTGATTGTCCCCGGCCTGCAGTCTGCAGCGGCGGAACCGGGACTCCGGGGCCTTGCAGAGTCCATCGTCCGGGATGCACGCAAGCACCTTGGCATCACCCCGTTTGCGGCCGTAGGCCCGGTGGCCCCGGACCTGCTCTCCATCCACTCGGTCACCCGGATGGCAGAAGCACTGTTGAGCTGCGTGGGAAGGTCCACAACGTCGTCAGTGGCCACCGTGGACGATTTTGAGGGAGAGATCCTTTTCCGCGAAGCAGTACAGAATTTCGCGTCTTCGGCTTTCCGCCACCGCAGCCTCTCGGCCCTCCTGTCTGAGGACGTGGAATTGGCCGAAACGCTGCGGGTGTACTTCGAAGCTTCCCTTGATGTTGCCGCATGCTCCCAGCGGATGAAGCTGCACAAAAACACCGTTTACTACCGCATCAGCAAGGTATCCAAAGTGACGGGACTGGACTTCGGCAACCCCCGGGACTCGCTGGTTGCCCTGCTGCACATCCAGGAATGGGCTGAAACATCCAATCGAAAAGCTGGCCGGAAATGACCGTAGCGATTGCGGCACCACCGCTCGGCCCCCTCCTCCACGACCTCGTGCGGAACCACCGGCCGCGGCGGGAGACAGGCTCTGTCCCGGCGAACATCCCGTTCCTTGCGGACGTTCCCTTCAACAAGTTCGGCATAGCCGTTGCCACCACTTCCGGCCAGGTCTTCAGCTCCGGCGACGCGGATGTCCCCTTCTCGATCCAGAGCATCTCCAAGGTGTTCACGCTGGCCATGGCCCTGCAGGGCGACACCACCGGAAGGCTGTGGTCGCGGGTCCTGCGTGAACCATCAGGGACCCCGTTCAACTCGCTGGTCCAACTGGAGGCGGAACACGGGATCCCGCGGAACCCCTTCATCAACGCCGGCGCCCTGGTGGTCACGGACCACCTGATGGAAGGAACATACGACGCCGCCGCTTGGGTATTGCGGTTCCTCACCGCACAAGCGGGCGTCAGCGGGCCGTACATCGATGAAGCGGCGGCCGCCAGTGAGCTTTCGGGCAGCAGCCGCAACCTGGCGCTGGCGCATTTCCTGAAGGACTTCGGCAACCTGAAGCGACCGGCGGAAGCAGTGGTGGAGAACTACGTCCGCCACTGCTCCATCATGATGACCTGCGTTGAACTCGCCAAGGCAGGGCTTTTCCTGGCCGGAGAAGGCCGGGGAACGGCGGGACCCGTCCTGTCCCCGAGCGATGCCAAACGCGTTGGCTCCATCATGCTGACCTGCGGCATGTACGACGCTGCCGGAGAGTTCGCGTACCGCGTGGGCCTTCCTGGCAAAAGCGGTGTGGGTGGCGGAATTTTGGTCATCGTTCCCGGCGAGTGCTCCATCTGTGTGTGGAGTCCCCGGCTCGACGGCAAAGGCAATTCCCTTGCCGGCACTGCCGCCCTCGCCGACCTTTCCGACCGCACCGGCTGGTCAGTTTTCTGATCTGCGTTCCCCTGCCTGCCATGTGAAGGTATCTCCCCACAACTTTTCCCCACCCAGTCAGATCTTCCCCGGATCGAAAGGATCAACCATGCCCCACAACCCCAACGACGAGGTTGCAGCAGACCACATCATTGACGGCGGGCACGCCCATGCCTCCGAGACCGCCCTGCATGCCGAGGACAAGGGCTACCACAAGAACCTCAAGCCCCGGCAGATCCAGATGATCGCGATCGGCGGTGCGATCGGCACCGGCCTGTTCCTCGGCGCCGGCGGCCGGCTCAACGCCGCGGGCCCGTCCCTGGTCATCGCCTACGCCGTCTGCGGGTTCTTCGCGTTCCTGATCCTGCGCGCCCTGGGCGAACTGGTCCTCCACCGCCCCTCCTCCGGCTCGTTCGTCTCCTACGCCCGTGAATTCTTCGGCGAAAAAGCCGCCTTCGTCTCCGGCTGGTTCTACTGGATCAACTGGGCCACCACCACCATCGTGGACATCACCGCCGCAGCCCTCTACATGAACTTCTTCGGCAACTACATCCCCTGGATGGCAGCCGTCCCGCAATGGGCCTGGGCACTGACCGCCCTGATCGTGGTCCTGGCCCTGAACCTCGTCTCCGTGAAGGTCTTCGGCGAAATGGAATTCTGGTTCGCCCTGATCAAGGTCGCCGCCCTGGTCATCTTCCTCATCGCCGGCACCTACTTCGTCATCTTCGGCACCCCCGTGGACGGCCAGCAAGTCGGCCTGAGCCTCCTCTCGGACAACGGCGGCATCTTCCCCAACGGCCTGCTCCCCATGATCATCCTCATGCAGGGCGTCCTCTTCGCCTACGCCTCCATCGAACTCGTCGGCACCGCCGCCGGCGAAACCGAAAACCCCGAAAAGATCATGCCCAAAGCCATCAACTCCGTGGTCTTCCGCATCGCCGTGTTCTACGTCGGCTCCGTCATCCTCCTGGCCCTGCTGCTGCCCTACACCTCCTACGAAAAGGGCGTCAGCCCCTTCGTCACGTTCTTCGGCTCCATCGGCATCCAGGGCGTGGACGTCATCATGAACCTCGTCGTCCTCACCGCAGCCCTGTCCTCCCTCAACGCCGGCCTCTACTCCACCGGACGCATCCTGCGCTCCATGTCCGTCAACGGCTCCGCCCCGCGCTTCGCCTCCCGCATGAACAAAGCAGGCGTCCCCTACGGCGGCATCGCCATCACCGCCGCCGTCTCCCTCCTGGGCGTCCCCCTGAACTACCTCGTCCCCGCCCAAGCCTTCGAAATCGTCCTCAACGTCGCCTCCGTGGGCATCATCATGACCTGGGCAACCATCGTCCTGTGCCAGATCCAGCTCAAACGCTGGGCCGACAAAGGCTGGCTCGAACGCCCCACCTTCCGCATGATCGGCGCCCCCTACACCGGCTACCTCTCCCTCCTCTTCCTCGTGGGCGTGCTCATCATGGTCTTCATCGACTCCCCCCTCACCATGCTCGTCACCGCCATCGCCTCCGCCCTCATGGTCG
>NZ_JBNZGA010000018.1:0-87622 GCF_050573415.1 Paenarthrobacter sp. NEAU-H11
CCGCCCGCGGCAGCCGTGGTGAAGGACCAGGTCTTGTCCTGCGCCAACGCGTTACCGGCAACATCCTTCACGCCACCGGAGCCGCCCTTGATCGTCGCCGTGTACGTCGTACCCGCCTTCAGGTCAGCGTTCGGGTTCAACGTCGCAACGTTGCCCGTATACGACACAACCGCGGACACAGGCGTCGCATTTGGCGGAACCGGCGCCGTCCCCTCGTACAACTCGAACGTGCTCGACGTGACCGTCGAGGCATCCATCGCCTCCGAGAACGTCCCCGTCGCGTTCGCCGTCACTGCCACACCGGTCGCACCATCAGCCGGAGACGTACCCGTCACCGTCGGAGCCGTCGTATCGCCGCCGCCCGCGGCAGCCGTGGTGAAGGACCAGGTCTTGTCCTGCGCCAACGCGTTACCGGCAACATCCTTCACGCCACCGGAGCCGCCCTTGATCGTCGCCGTGTACGTCGTACCCGCCTTCAGGTCAGCGTTCGGGTTCAACGTCGCAACGTTGCCCGTATACGACACAACCGCGGACACAGGCGTCGCATTTGGCGGAACCGGCGCCGTCCCCTCGTACAACTCGAACGTGCTCGACGTGACCGTCGAGGCATCCATCGCCTCCGAGAACGTCCCCGTCGCGTTCGCCGTCACCGCCACACCGGTCGCACCAGCGGCCGGAGACGTACCCGTCACCGTCGGAGCCGTCGTATCAGCGCCACTGCTGGGATCGTAGAAGTGCCAGTACCGGCTTGTTGCGTTGACGTCGGCGAGCACCAGCAGACCGCTTTTCGCCGTGCCCCGCGCCGCACTGTTGAGGTTCTGTTTCGTTGACGTCACGTTGTGGACATACTGGTCGGCGTCCACGATGCGGGCTGTCTTCGCTGCTGTGAAGTCGATCTTGTTTAGCGGCGTTGACTTCTCGTAGATCGCGCCCCCGGAGGTGGTGCAGACGCCCGCGTTCGTCGTGCCGTTCGGCTTCGGATACGTGGCGAAGGTGCGCAGCATCTGCGTGCTCTCGTCAATCAGGACGATCACCCGGTTCGGGCACTCTGACACCGGCGCGATCGTGTGGTGCGACCACGTCGTACCGCTCAATTCCAGGAGCTGGATCAACGGCTGGGGCGCCGACGTGAACGACGTCTTGACGGCGGCGAAAACCCGGTCGCCCGAGGAGTCCAGCCACTTCAAGTTCATATGGTCATCAGCGCTGCGCTGCCCCGAAACCGCCGCCACAGGAGTGCTCCATCCGGTGTTCGGGGCTCCGCTTGCACTGTCAGCACGGTAGCTCCAGTACATGCCGTCTGTGGCGTCACCGACCTGCCGGCTCCACATCAGCCCCATCTTGCCGGGTCCGAATGCGATCAGAGCCGATGTGTCGTCCACAGACACATTGCTTAGAGACGCAGGATGCTGGAACGGCGTTCCCCAGGTCTTGCCATCTGTGCCAGTGGCGTTCAGATAGATCTTGTTCCCCTGCTGCCACGTGGCCCACACCCGACCAGTCGAGTCCTTATCGATGGTCAGGACCTCAACTTTGTAGTTGTTGATCTGTGTGGAACTCAGCAGCGAGTAAGTCTTCGTACTTGAGTTGTAGCTGTAACGCCGCATCAAAGTCGGGAAGTTGGCCTCAGCAGGCAGACCGTCGTTGACGAACATGTGGCTCGCCACATACAACGTCGTCCCGTCCCACAACACGTCATGATGGGTGTTCGCCCGCGTCTCCGTCGCCACGCCCGTATTGACCCACGAGCCCGTCGCGGCATTGAGCCTGAAGATATGGAAATCCGAGCTGGCGGTGTCCCACAGGTTTCCCCACCAGAGCCCGTCGTTGAACCACAATGCACTCTCCGCCCGCTTCGTGCCCGTCGGCGTGCCCGTCCCCGAATGTGACGGACCCTCTACCCCGACATCACCCGCAGCAGCCGACGCCGCAACCGGGGCTACCAGGGCACCCACCGCAACCAGCAGTGCTGTCAGCAGTGCAAAGAGCCGCAGATTCCGCGAAGCGGGTGGACCGAAGCCAGCTACATCGGAGGAATCGTGCACGACCGCGCCTCCGCGCGCAAAACAGTGGTTCATTTCTTCATCCCTCCGACTCATTCGCGCTGTGAAATTCTGACGGTTCCGCTTTCACGCTTTCACTCACTGGACGTCCCTCCAGGCTGCCTCTATGCCAGCCGTGCTTCCCACGCGGGGCGTAACGTGGGCCAAGCGCCGGCCGCGCAGGTAGCCTGCGGCGGTGAAGGCCAGAACCGAAAGCACGGCACCGGCCCGTCCGAGTCCTCCCGGATCCCCGTTTCTGCCCCAGTCATAAAGCCCGGAAACAACGGCGCGTGGCAGGACCCTACGCACATACCGCCTTTCGGGTCCGAGCGCCCTTTTGTGGCCGACCACCTGGCTCACCTGGGCCTTTGACAGGCCTTCAGACCATGACCGGGACAGCATGTAGCGGAACGTGCCCCTGTTGGCCGGGACATGGTGGCGCACCACTGCGGCCGGTTCGTACACAATTCGGGAACCAGGCGAGCCCATCTTTGAGCGAATGCAGATCTCTGTTTCCTCGCATCCCAGGGGAATGGCACCCTGGCGGCCTAAAGCAAGGTTAAAACCCCCCACCTGGCGGAGTACCTCAAGCCGGAATGACATGTTTGCGCCAATAACGTTCCTGACCTCGCAGGCAACCCGTGGCATCCCCAGGTGGCTGCATCCAACGATCCAGTCCAGCTCCTCGCCGAAATAGCCGGGGCGGCCGGTTTCCCAAATAGGCTCCACCCGGCCACCGACGGCAAGGACGTCAGGATCGTCGTACATGGCCAGCAAAAGCTCAAGCCAGTTCGGTGCCGCTTCGGCGTCATCATCCAGGAAGGCGACGATGTCCGTATCAGCCAGGCCTACGCCGGTGTTGCGTGCCCCGGACAGACCCTGCGGCCCCGTGTTCTGGACGACCGTGACGTCATCAACCACCGAAAGAAGGCGTTCATAAAGATCAATGTTGTGGTCGATTACCAGGAGCACCTCCTGCGGACTGACGGTCTGTGCCCTGACGGATTCGATGACATCCAGCAGGTTCGCCCAGCGGTCCTCGGTGTAAGTGCAGATGACGACAGTGACGGTGGGCCTGCGAAAAGTCGTCATCTCAGGCTGCTTCCCGTAAAGAAAGGAGGCTCTGGGGGTCGGTGGGGGTCCGGGGGAAACTAACGTTTGCATATGCGTATTTGACGCGTCGCAGAGCCTCAGGACGGGCGCCGGCCGTGGGCGCCTCCCACAAGGCACACTCTCGGGCCATTGTCCCCAGCACACGCCAGCCGTCCCGGAACGTCTGCAGGTTCGAAGCCCCCGAGATGCGCTCCAGTTCGATACTCGGCACTTCTGCGATCCGAAGCCCCGCTTTGGCTGCCCTGACGATCAACTCCGTCTCAATCTCAAACCCGTCGGATTCAAGCTGGAGGACTTCCAGGCATTCACGCCTGAAGGCAATGTAGCCGTAGCAGAGATCCGAATAATTGCTGTGCAGCACCGCATTCGCCAAGGCCGTCAGTGCCCGGTTGCCCGTGCGCCGCAGCCAGGTGAGGTCCTCGGACCCGCCTCCGGTTACGTGCCGGGAACCTTTGACAAAGTCATAGTCGTGCTGGAGGGGGGCAACGAACCAGCCGATTTCCTGGGGGTCCATGCTGCCGTCGGCATCGAGCATGACGATGATGTCGCCGGCGGCTGCGGCGAATCCTGACCGGAGGGCTACGCCCTTTCCCTTGCGTTTTTCCTCCACGATCACGACATCCTCGCGGAGGGCCCGAGCAACCCCCACTGTGTTGTCCTGGGATCGGCCGTCCACGATCACTACCTCGTCCACGTACGAGGGCATTCGACGAAGCACCCAAGGCAGGTTCTTCGCCTCATTCAGTGTCGGGATTACTACGCTTACTGACGCTCTCGCTATCGACAACGTTGGCTCGGATAGCGTGTACGGAAGCTGGGTGGAAATGGACAAATGCCTCACCACTTCATGACATCGACGGAAACTGGACAATGCCGCACTCAGCTTGAAGCAAGTGCGCCACTAGCGCTTTATCCGGTCAAGGTCTTGTCTCTGGCCCCAGCAACTCATTAGCCAAGGACTCTGCCCGTGACGAAGAGCCTACTTTTGGTCCACCCGGGTATCACCAGTAGTGAGTACTCGCTTTTGTGTGGCCATCTTTCGGCCGATCAGTAAGTAACGGGGTTAACGAATGGTGAATTCGTTAGGTATAGGGGTTGTCCATCCCGTGAATGTTAATAGGTAGGGGGTTGGTTAAAGAGCCGTTCTGAAGAACACTTCCGTCACCGCGGCCAGCCGCCTGGGGTCCTCCACGCCGCACATCTCGCGCGCGGAGTGCATGGAAAGCAACGGCACGCCCACGTCGACGGTCCGGATGCCCAGCCGGGTAGCCGTCAACGGCCCGATGGTGGAGCCGCAGGGGATCGCGTTGTTGGATACGAATTCCTGGTACGGCACCCCGGCCTCCGCGCAGAGCCGGGCCCACAAAGCCGCGCCGGGCGCATCCGTGGCGTAGCGCTGGTTGGCATTGATCTTCAGCAGCGGGCCGCCGTTGAGCACGGGGTGGTTGGCGGGGTCGTGCCGCTCCGGATAGTTGGGGTGCACGGCGTGACCGGCATCGGCGGACACACAGGACGACGACGCCAGCGCCTGCCGCCGCTGGCTCACCGTGGCGCCGAGGCCGTCAGAGATCCGCACCAGGACGTCTTCAAGGACGGGTCCGCAGGCACCCGAGCGGGAGTTGGAGCCGATCTCCTCGTGGTCGAACGCCGCCAGGACAGCGATGGGCGCGCCAGCGCCGTCGCCGGCGGGCGCGGAGGCATGCGCGATCAGCGCGGCGAGCCCCGCGTGCGTTGACGAAAGGTTGTCGAGCCGCCCGGAGGCGAAGAACTCACTGTTGCCCCCGAAAAGAGAGGGGGCCTGCGTGTCCGCAATGACGACGTCGTACCCGCCTATCTGCCCCGGATCGACGGATGCGCCGGCAACCGACGCCGCCAGCACGCCCAGCAGGTCGGAGTCTGAAGGATTTCCCAGCCCCCACACGGGATTCATGTGCCGCTGCTTGTCCAGGGTGAACCCGTCGTTGACTGCCCGGTCCAGGTGGATGGCCAACTGCGGGAACCGGAGCATGGGCCCGGTGGCTGCCAAATGCTCGGTCCCGTCCAGCATCACCAGGCGGCCGGCCAGCTGCAGCTCACGGTCAAGCCACGAGTTCAGCAGCGGCCCGCCGTAGATCTCCACACCGGCCTGGAGCCAGCCGTGGGCGCCGGTGGTGGCCTTGGGCTTGAGCTTGAAGGTGGGCGAATCGGTGTGTGCGCCCAGGATATTGAACCCGGTGGCCGGTCCGGCGTCTTCGGGGACCACCCACGCGATCAGGGCGCCGTCGCGGATGATGAAGAAGGAACCGGGCCCGGCCTCCCACGGCTGCAGCTCATCCAGGCGGGTGAACCCGGCTTCCTCCAGTCGCCGGCCGCCCTCATGCGCAGCATGGAAGCTCGACGGCGATGCGCTGACGTAGGCGCCAAGGTCCTGGATGTGGTCTGCAGCAGAGGGAGGCAAAGGCATGGTCCCGAGTCTAGCGCCGGGCCTCCTCGACAGGTGCCGGCTCAGCCTCGGTTGCCACGTCCGGCTGGCCCGCGGTGGCCAGGCCCTTCCGACGGTAGCGCAGCACGCCCACCGCCACCACAACGGCGGCCAGCGCAATCGAAAGCAGCAGGGATTCCCGGGTGGACTCCACGATCACCATGCCGATCAGCAGGGCCACGATGCTGATGATCGCTGCCCACGTGAGGTAGGGGAAAAGCCACATCTTCAGCTGCAGGTCCTTTGCTGCGGCTCCCATGCGCCTGCGGAGGACCAGCTGCGAGGCGGAGATGACCAGCCAGACGAACAGCGCGATGGCTCCGGAGGTGTTGACCAGGAAGAGGAACACCGTGTCCGGGGCAATGTAGTTCAGGCCCACCGTGATGAAGCCGACCACGGTGGAGGCGAGGACCGCGGCAGCGGGAACGCCCCGGCGGGAGATGCGGGTCCATGCCCGGGGTGCGTCACCGCGGGTGGAGAGTGAGAACAGCATGCGGCTGGCGGTGTAGAGCCCGGAATTCAGGCAGGACAGCACAGAGGTCAGCACCACGACGTCCATGATGGTTCCGGCGCCCGGGATGCCGAACAGTTCAATGACCGCCACGTAGGGGCTCTTGGCCACGGAGGCGGAGTTCCATGGAAGCAGGGTGACCACCACGGCGATGGAGCCGATGTAGAAGACCAGGATGCGCCATACGGTGGACTTCACGGCCTTCTTCACGGCGTCCACGGGGTTTTCGGATTCACCGGCGGCAATGGTGGCGATCTCGGCGCCGAAGAAGGAAAAGACCACCACGAGGATTCCAGCCAGGACAGCACCCGGACCGTTGGGCATGAAGCCGCCGTTGTTGATCAGGTTGCTCAGGCCGGGAGCCGGGACACCGGGGATGAGCCCCAGGATGGCGGCGGCGCCGAAGACCAGGAAGAGGACGATCGCCGCCACCTTGATGGACGCGAACCAGAACTCGAACTCGCCGAAGGACTTCACCGAGCCCAGGTTGGTGAGCGTCAGCAGCACCATGAGGACCAGGGCCCAAACCCACTGGTCAATGCCCGGCACCCAGCGGTGCATGATGGCTGCGCCTGCGGTGGCTTCGATGCCCAGGACGATGATCCAGAACCACGCGTAGAGCCAGCCGATGCTGAAACCTGCCCACCGGCCCAGTGCCTTGTCCGCATAGGTGGAGAATGAGCCCGTTTCCGGGTTTGCCGCGGCCATCTCCCCCAGCATGCGCATTACCAGGATGACCACCAGGCCCGCGGCAGCATACGCGACGAGGATACCGGGGCCGGCCTGTTGGATGGCGGCACCCGAGCCGACGAAGAGGCCTGCACCAATGACGCCGGCGATGGCGATCATGGACAGGTGCCTGGGTTTCAGGGACTTTGACAGTTGCTGGTCAGCATGCATGGAAGTGCCGTCCTGTTGGGAAATAGCATGGGTTGAGCGATACGCCTTGGTGGTCCACCGGGGGACCGTGTGATGCACCACATCGTCGTTTCACCCTAGGTCGGCCATTGTGCACCTTGCTTTGTGCACTCCAACAGATCTTATTGCTTCCAACAGGACGTGCCTCCAAGCAGGAACCATCAGGGGCAAACAAAGTTTCCTGCCATGCACTTTTGTAATGTGCCGGAAACCACGCGCTGTCCCTGTCTTCGGGGTGAGCATTGGTTGGCCGCTACACGTCCCGCCGCTTCAGCAGGACTGCAGCGAGCAGGACGGGGATGACAACCCACGCGCCAAGGACCAGTGCCGCCTGCCAGGCTTCCAGGGTGTCGGGAACATGCTGGGCGGCCGTCAGGGGCTCAACGGTGTTGCCAGGCAGGTACTTGCGGGCCTCCTTGAAGAAGTCCCCGGGAATGAGCTGGAAGGCAATGGGTGCCACGAAGAAGATGCCCACCAGGCTCATGATGCCGCCGGCGGAATTCCTGATCAGCGTGCCCAGGGCCGTGCCGATGGCGGCCACGGCGGCCACATAGATGCTGTTGACCAGCAGGAGCTTCACCGACTGGGAACTGCCAAGGTCCAGCGTGAGGGCGTAGTTGTCCAGGATGGGCACAGCCACCAGCCCTGCCACCCAGGTGGATACGGCGGTAACCACGAACGACGTCACCATGACCACCACGAGCTTTGCAGCGAACGCGGGAAGCCGCCTGGGCACGGCCGCGAAGGTGGACCGCGCCATTCCGGTGGTGAATTCCGAGCTCATCAGGAGCACACCGAGGGAACCAAGGATCAGCTGGGCGAAGGCGATGCCGGAGGTTGGCACGCTGACCGCCAGGTCGCCGCCCTGGGATGCCATCCGCGCCGCAGCCTGCGGATCCCTTGTGGCCGCGTCAGCGAACTGGCCCGTCCCCCATGCGGACAGCGCGCCGAACCCGACCATGACCACCGCGGTGGAAGCGAGCAGGATCAGCGTGGAAAGGAGGCTGCGGAACTTGATGACTTCCGAGTTGAGCACCCGGAAGAACGTGGGGCCGGGCAGGGACCGTCCGCCGGCGCGGACGTTGCGGCCTCCGGCGGGCGATGAGGGGTCAGGCGAAGACGTTGGTTCAGTGGTGGTTACGCTCATTACTTGCTTACCTCCGCGGCGGGCAGGGAGTGGTATTCGACGTCGTCCTTGGTCAGTTCCATGTACGCCTCCTCGAGGCTGGCGACGAGCGGCGTGAGTTCGTAGACCATGACCTGGTTTTCCAGGGCGGCGGCCGCGATGGTCCTGGGCTCGAGGCCCGTTACTTCGAGCAGTTCCCGCTCCGGGACGTCGATGGACGCGCCCCGGCCGGCGAGCAGCTGGGAGAGACGGTCGGGTTCATCGGTGCGCACCCGGACCCGCGCCTGCCCCTTGCCGGTGATGATGTCACGGATGGGTGCGTCGGCAATCACGCGGCCGCGCCCAATGACAATCAGGTGGTCGGCGGTCTGCGCCATCTCACTCATCAGGTGGCTCGAAAGGAACACCGTGCGTCCCTGCCCTGCGAGGTAGCGGACCAGGTTCCGCACCCAGACCACGCCCTCCGGGTCCAGGCCGTTGACAGGTTCGTCCAGGATGAGGGTCTGCGGATCCCCCAGCAAGGCTGCCGCTATGCCCAGCCGCTGGCCCATCCCCAAGGAGAAGCCACCGGCCTTCTTCCGTGCCACGGCGTCCAGTCCCGTCATCTCAATAACCTCGTGTACCCGGGTTTTGGGAATGCTGTGCGTCGCTGCCATGGCCAGCAGGTGGTTGTAGGCGCTGCGGCTGGTGTGGACCGCCTTGGCATCGAGCAGCGCCCCCACTTCACGGAGGGGTGCCTTGTGCTGGACGTAGGGCAGGCCGTTCACGGTGACCGATCCCGACGTCGGCCGGTCAAGCCCCATGATCATTCTCATGGTGGTCGACTTCCCGGCTCCGTTGGGGCCCAGGAAGCCGGTAACGCGGCCTGCCTGGACTGTGAAGCTGACCCTGTCGACGGCGGTTTTGTCGCCGTAGACCTTGGTCAGCCCTGTTGCCTCAATCATGGATGTTCCTTAGGACGGCAGCTGTGCACTGCGGGATGCGCTTCAGAAGACTGGTAGGCACCACGCTACCCACGGCACGGCTGGATTTCGCCCGTCTCAGGGATGATTCAGGGGCAGATCAGGGTAGTCCCGTTGGATGACCGGCCCAGGAATGACTAGGGGTGGGGAGAGTAGTAGGCAAGCGCCTGGGGCCGGACGGTGTACTCCGCGCTGCGCACGCCGGCCAGCGCTTCGCCGTCCACTGCCAGGGCCATGGGTGACCCGCCTGCGTCGATTCGCAACCGTGTGCCTTCCGACAGGTGGGTGATGCGCGAGGTTGCGACGGTACCGGTCAGCACTGCCCACAGCAGCCGCAGCCGGGCGAAGGACTCGTCCGCCGTGATCATGCGGACGTCCAGGACGCCGTCATCCATCACGGGCCGGAGCAGGGGCGCGTGGTCCCGCGGATAGTATCGGCCCCGCCCCACATAGGCGATCCACACTTTATGCCGCCTCCCGTCGACAGTCAGGGTGGTGGGAGTGCCGGCGGCGAACGTGCGGAACATTGCCACCACGCCGGCCAGCGGTTTTCCAAGGGCGGGCTGCAGCTGCTCTCGGCGCCGGACAAAGTTCGGGTACAGGCCCACGCTGGACGTGTTCAGCATGGTCAGCTGCGCCGTTTCCGGATTGCCGGCGAGGCCTCTTTCAACGGTGACGATCCCGACGTCGGCCATGGCGGCCTCGCCCCTCGACGCCGCGGCGACGGCCTCCTTGAGGCTCCCGGTTCCGGCGTCCCGGGCGAAGTGGTTCAGCGTCCCGCCAGGGAGGACAAGCAGGGGGAGGGATCTTTCGACGGCGGCAGCGGCGGCCGCTCCAACCGTGCCGTCCCCGCCCCACACACCGAGCGCCCGGGTGCCGGGGTACTCCGCTGTTTTCCGGATCTCCTCGACCAGGTTCTCCTCCGGATGGACGGTGTTTATATGCGCTTCAGGGAATACTTCCTGCAGCGCCGCGGCTGTCTCCTCGGTGAAGGATCCGCCCAGGGTGTTCACTACGATGCTCAGCCCTTGGCCGCCCGGCAGTTCCGGCGCCTCAGTCCAGGTACGTCCAACCTGGGGAAAGGGCGGCCGCACCGGCCACCAGTGTCGGGTCACGAGTGCAGCCCCGGCGCCAAGCGCAGAGCCGAAAAGGACATCGGAGGGCCAGTGGGCTCCGGTGTGTATGCGTGAGTACGCCACCCCTGCAGCTACGGGAGCCAGCACTGCGCCAACGGCGGGCCGGACCAGTCCTGCCCCTACGGCAAACGCGACCGCCGACGCCGAGTGTCCGGACGGCATGGACGAGCTCGTGGGCTGGGGGTGGACGAACCGGAACACCGGAAGGTGCTCCGGCAGCGGCCGGGTTCGGGGGAGCAAGGTCTTGAAGATGCCGTTCGTGACGGCGGATGCCACAGCCTGGGCTATGAGTCCATGCAGTGCCGCCCGGCGCGTCCGCCCCGGGAAGGCCGCCATCACCGCCGCGGCGCCCATCCAGAGCTTGCCGTGGTTGGCGGAGGCGGAGAGGCGCCGGAAGAAGTCGTCGTGGTTTCCGCCAGGGAGGTCCGAAATATGCCTCAGCAGGTATCTATCAAGCCGACTGATCCAACGATGGCTTCGGCGCCAGTTGCTCTGCATCCATTCACCCTATCGCGCTGCTGCACGCGGGTCCGCGGCACGCGCTGGAAGTTTACTACTCCGCCTTGAGGGGTTTGGCTGCCCCCGCAAGGAGCAGGGCCAGGAGGATCGGCGCAAGGATGGCCAGGAGCGCGAGGTGGATGCCGGTGAGGTCGCCGAGGTACCCCAGCAGGGGAGGTCCTGCCAGGAACGAGATATAGCCAAGGGTTGATACGACGGACACCCTGGCTGCAGCATGTCTCGGATCATCCGCCGCCGCCGACATCCCCATGGGGAAGGCCAGCGCGGCCCCAACACCCCACAATGCCGCCCCCACGGCCGCAAGCCAAACGTTTCCGGCGAGCACAAAGAGGCACAGCCCCAATGCTGCAGCACCCATGCTGGCCCGCAGCACGGCAGTCCGCCCGTACTTGTCGATGACCCGGCCGCCGAGGAACCGCATGGCCGTCATCGCCAGGACGAAGAGGGCAAACATCAAGGCACCGGTGGACTCGGAGGTGCCCAGCCCGTCCACGGAGGCTTTCGCAATCCAGTCATTGCCCGCGCCCTCCGTCAGCGTGGCTCCCAGGACCACCACGCCGATGAGCAGGGTCCGGCTGTCACGCCATGCTGACGGGCCCTTTGCGGGCTTCGGTTCACCGTCCGGGGTGGACGTTGAGATGTGCGGAAGGAAGTAGCGGGGCGCGGTCAGCGTCACCAGAACCACGATGCCGGCGATGACCAGCAGGTGCAGGGGAAGGCCGATGCCGAGGTTGGAAAGGCCGGCGCCGATCAGGGCGCCCACAAAGGCGCCGCCGCTGAATGCCGCGTGGAACTGGGGCATGATGGTGCGCCGCAGTTTATGCTCGACGTCGGCACCTTCAATGTTCTGGGACACGTCCCACAGGCCGATGGCTATGCCGAAGAAGAACAGCGCGATTGCCGTGCCGGGGAGCGATGCCACGGAGAGCGACAAGGCGATGCCCACCCCCGCGAGGGCGGCCAGGAGCCCGCCAAACCGTACCGTGTTGGCGGTTCCGATCTTGCCCACCACCAGTCCCGCGGCGGGCAGTGCCAGCAGTGATCCCACGGCGGTGCACAGCAGCAGCGTGCCCATCTGCCCGGAGGTGATGGCCAGGATCTCCGTGACGGCAGGGATCCTGGCGGCCCAGCTGGCGAAGACAAGGCCGTTGATGCCAAAGACCACGAAGGTGGCGGCCGCGGCAGCCTTTAGTCCGGAGTCCTCCGAGGTACGGATATTGATGCTCATACAGTCACTACTTCCAGGGAACCTTGGTCGAGTTGTGCGCGCTCGTCGGCGCTGAATTTCTTGTCTGTCACCAGGACGTCCACCCGTTCCAGTCCGGAGACCAGCGCCCTCGCCTGCGCATCCCATTTGGATGCGGAGGCGGCCACCACCACGCGTCCGGCGGATTCCAGGCCAGCGCGTTTCACGGCTGCGTCATCGATGTCGTGGGCCAGGAGGCCGTCCTTGAGGTCCACCGCGCAGGGTGTTATGACGGCCGTGTCAAAGCGCAGGGAGCGGATATTGGATTCAGCCATGGGGCCGCGGAAGCTCAGCTCGCCCGGGACCAGGCTGCCGCCGGGCAGCAGCAAGGCAGGGCAGGTACCTGCGGCGTCGGCACCGGCGAGGACGTTGAGGGACCGGAGTGACATCGGCATGATGGTCAGCTCCCTCGCGGACAAGGCGCGGGCAACCTCCGTGGCGGTGCTGCCGCTGTCCAGCCAGACATGTTCACGGTCAACCAGCAGGCCCGCCACGGCGGCTGCGATGCGCTTCTTGGAGTCCCGGTCCTCCAGCTCGCGCTGGCCGTAACCTGGATTTTCGCCGCGCACAATGAGGCTGCGCGCTCCGCCGTGGACCCGGCGGAGAACGCCGTTCGCTGCCAGGATCTCAAGGTCACGCCGGATCGTCGCCCCCGATGCGTCGCAGGCAACCGTCAGCTCCTCCACTGTTACCTCGTGGCGCCGCCTGAGCATTTCGGCAATGGTGCGATGCCGATCATCCGTCTTCATGATCAAATGATAGCAACTTCTGATCATTTGATCATCAGACGCTCTCTCACTTAATGCGGGAAATTTCCCATCGCTCTCTCACCGGTGAGAGAGCGATGGCAAAAAAGCCGCAGAAAGTGAGAGAGCGTCGGGGTCAGCGGGCACGCTCCACGCGTTTCTCGTCCCACACCGGTTCTGCCGACTCGTACACCTTGCCGTCGGAGCCGAACACCAGGAACCTGTCGAAGGTCCGGGCAAACCAGCGGTCGTGCGTCACGGCGAGGACGGTGCCTTCGAAGTGGTCGATGGCCCGCTCCAGTGCCTCCGCGGAGTGCAGGTCCAGGTTGTCCGTGGGTTCGTCCAGGAGCAGCAGAGTCGCACCGCTCAACTGCAGCAGGAGGATCTGGAACCGCGCCTGCTGGCCGCCGGAGAGTGACTCGTACTTCTGTTCCGACTGTCCTGCCAGGCCGTAGCCGTCCAGCGCCCCGGCCGCTGCCTCGCGGCCCAGGCCGGAGCGGTGCTCGTCTCCGCGGTGCAGGATTTCCAGTAGCGTCTTGCCCAGGAGGTCCGGCCGGACATGGGTCTGGGCAAAGAACCCGGGGCGGATGCGGGCTCCAAGTTTGACCGTGCCCTCGTGCGGCACTTCGGCGATTTCCACGTCGGAGACGGGCAGGTGCTCGCGCTCCGGATCGGTGCCGCCGGTGGCGAGCAGCCGTAGGAAGTGCGATTTTCCTGAACCGTTGGATCCGAGGACGCCCACCCGGTCACCGAACCACACTTCGGTGGAGAACGGCTTCATTAAGCCTGTCAGTTCCAGTGTCTCGGCAACGATGGCACGCTTGGCGGTTCGTCCGCCCTTGAGCCGCATCTGGACGTTCTGCTCGATCGGCAGTGCCTCGGGCGGGCCGATCTCCAGGAACTTTGCCAGGCGGGTCTGTGCTGCGTGGTACCGGTTGGCCATGTCGGAGCGGAAGGCTGCCTTGTTCTTGTACATGTTGACGAGTTCCTTGAGCTTGATGTGCTCCTCGTCCCAGCGCTTGCGCAGTTCCTCGAAACGGGCATTCCGGTCCGCCCGTGCCTCCACGTACGAGCCGAAACCGCCGCCGTGGATCCAGGCGCCGGCGCCGTTGATGCCGGGTTCCAGCGTCACGATGCGTCCCGCGGCGTTGTTCAGCAGTTCACGGTCGTGGCTGATGAAGAAGACCGTCTTTTTGGATTCGTTCAGTTTGTCCTCGAGCCAGCGCTTGCCGGGAACGTCCAGGTAGTTGTCCGGTTCGTCGAGCAGCAGCAGGTCGTCGGGGCCGGCAAAGAGGGCTTCAAGCACCAGGCGCTTCTGCTCGCCGCCGGAAAGGCTCGACGCCGGGCGGTGCTGCGCGCGGTCAAAGGGAAGTCCCAGCGCGGCCATGCAGACCTCGTCCCAGACTGTCTCAACGTCATACCCGCCCGCGTCACCCCAATCGACAATGGCCTGGGCGTAGCGCATCTGGCTGGGCTCGTCGTCGTTCTCCACCATGGCGAGCTCCGCATCGTCCACCTCGCGCGCCGCTGCGGCCAGGGCCGGCGGAGCTGCGGACACCAGGAGGTCGCGGACCGTGGAGCCGTCCCGGACCTGGCCCACGAACTGGCGCATGATGCCCATGGATCCGGAGCGGCCGATCACGCCTTCATCCGGCAGCAAATCCCCGGCAATAATCCGGAAAAGGGTGGTCTTGCCGGTGCCGTTGGGGCCGATCAGGGCAGTCTTGGTGCCGTCCGGAACCTTGAAGGTCACTCCGTTGAGCAGCTGCGTGCCATCGGAGAGGAAGTAATCGATACCGGAAACGTCAATATGGGCCACGTGTTCCATCCTCCCACGGCAGGCCCGGCGGGTTCTTTCCCCGCGTCACCCGGCGGCGGTGAGGAACTCCTTCAGCAGCGGTCCCGAGGTGGTCGCGCCCAACCCGCCATCCTCCACGAAGACGGCCACGGCCAGGTCGCCGTGGACAGCCACGATCCAGGCATGCGTCTTCGGGGGATTCTCGTTGCCGAATTCCGCCGTGCCGGTCTTGGCCCCTACCGGAGCGCCGGGAACGCTCGAAAGGAAGCCGGCATGCCCGGAGGTGACCACGGCACGCATCATGTCCGCCAAGGAGGCGGCCTCCGCTGCCGTGATCGGCTCGCCTGAGGCCGTCACAGGAGCCTCAGCCGTTGCAGTGGCCGAAGGCTGGGCGGCGGGTGCCGTGGAACCGCTCGTTGTCCCGGCCGATGGGGCGCCGCCGTCGGGATTCACCACCAGCTGGGGCGAGACGGGGGCACCCTTAGCCACGGAGCCGGCCATCATGGCCGCTGCCAACGGCGAGAGCAGCACCTTTCCCTGGCCAATCATGGAGGCGGCGTGTTCCGTCCCGGCCGCCTCGCCCGGAACGGAACCGAGGAACGCTCCGGCCCCCAGTGAAGGTGCTTCGACGGCGATGCCCATGGCCAGGGCGGCTGCCTCGAGCTGTCCCTGCGACACGGTGTCCCTGGCGGCGATGAACGCCGTGTTGCACGAGTGCGCGAAAGCGTCGCGCAGGCTAACGGAGCCGAGGGAGCCCTCCGGGTAGCCTTCGGCGTTCTTGAAGGTCCGCCCGTCCACTGTCAGCGTGGGTGTGCATTCAACCTTGGAGTCAGGGGTCAAGCCGTTGCGGAACATCGCCAGGGAGTCCACCATCTTGAAGATCGATCCGGGCGCGTACTGGCCCAGCATGGCGGTGTTGTAGCCGTTGCTTCCCGGGCCCGATGCCACGGCCAGGACGGCGCCGCTGGAAGGGCGCAGCGCCACGATGGCGGAGGCCGGAGCGACGCCTTGCAGGGTGCTTTCGGCCAGCGACTGCAGCCTCGGGTCGATCGTTGTCTTCAGCGGCGTTCCCGGCGTGGGCGCCACTTCGAAGAGCACCCGCCGGGGGTCTGTTGCCGCCGATTGGATCTGTTCGCGGGTCAGGTCCGCGCGCTGGGCACGGATCACGACGGCGTCCGTCCCCCGGAGCTGTTCGTCGTACTGCTGCTGCAGCCCGCCGATGCCGGTCGTGTCCCCCGCGGTCAGCGCGCCGCCAGAGGCGTCAATCTGCTCGGCGGTGGCCTCGCCGACCGTACCGAGGACGGCACGCGCGAAGGTCCGGCTGGGCGCCAGGGGCACCGAGGCGGGAATGGCGCGGGCACCGGGAATGGCGGCAATCTGCTCGTCGGTGATGGTCCGGCCCTCTTCCCGCAGGGTGATCGCGGAAACGAAGGCTTCGGCGCCGGAGGCCTGCACCTGCTGGACATAGCCGGCGGCGTCAACGCCGACGAGGGCGGCGAGCCTGGCGGCCGAGTCTGCGGGATCGGCACCCACCAGCTGGGGCTTGTCGATACCGACGTTCACCACCGGCCTGTACGTGACCAGCGGGACATCACCGGCTCCGAGGATGTCCGCACGCTGCGGGGACTGGGAGCCCTTGGACAGGATCTCGCTGTCGGCGAGGCCGGGTGCCAGCGTGGCGGGGTCCCAGACCGCCAGCCACTTGTCCCCGGACTTCCTGAACTTTGCCTGGACTGTGTACTTCCACTCCGCCTCACCGAATTTCCACGTGTAGTCCAGGGGCGCGGAGGCATTGTCACCGTCAAGGGTTACTTCACCCGGTTCAACCGCCGGCTTCTGTGGGTCCAGTGCCGCAAACACGCTTCTCAGCTGGTCATTGGCAGCTGCCGCGTCTTTGCCCTCAAAGGCCACGGTCCCCACGTCCAGTGACGAAAGGCCTGCGGCGAACTGTTGTACTGCCGTTTCGGCCCCGCTCCTGCCGTCGTCGCAGGCCGCCAGCGACGTTCCCAGAATCAGCACAGCGACGGCCACAGAAAGTTTTGTTGATTTCCCCATCCGGCCATTATCACCCGTTGTGCCCGGGGCAATTGGCCATTCAGCGGCCCTTCGCAGGCGGTCCGCGTCCTAGGGCGTGTTCAGGCCCAGCGCTGGAACGGGCAGTTGGAATATGTCCTTTAGCGCATGCGTTGCCGCGTGGAGGCCGGGCATGCCCGTAACCCCAGGGCCGGGCGGCGTGGAGGAGGAGCAAAGGTAGACGCCCCGGAGCGGGGTTCGCCACGGATGCCGCGACACCACCGGCCGCTGGACCAGCCCGCGGAGGTCCATGGTCCCGGCACTGAAGTCCCCGCCGATGTAATTCCGGTTGTACTCTGCCAGCTGCGCCGCGGTAACCACGTTCGTGTCCAGCACCAGGTCCCGGAATCCGGGGGCAAACCGTTCCAGCTGGGCGGTGATGGCCCCGGCCATGCCCTTGGTTGAACCGGCAGGAACGTGGCAATAGGTCCACAGCGTGTGGCGTCCGGCGGGAGCCCGGCCGGGATCGAAGCGCGAAGGCTGGGCCACCAGCACATACGGCCGCTCGGGGTGTCGGCCCGCGCTGACCTCGTTTTCCGCATGCGCGAGTTCGGCCCTGGTACCGCCCACGTGGACTGTTCCGGCGTCTGCCAGTTCCGCAGCTGTCCACGGCACGGGGCCGGAAAGAATGAAGTCCACCTTGCACGAGCCATTCCCGTAGCGGAAGGACTCCAGCGCTTTGCGGTACCGGTGGGGAAGGGAATCCCCGGCCATGTCTGCCAGTCCCCGCGGCGCTACATCAAGCAGGGTGGCCCGGGCGGCCGGGAGGTCCTGCAGCCGGTTTATCGGGGCGTTCGTGTGGAGGACCCCGCCGTGTGCCCTGATGTCCTCCGCCAGGGCGGCGGCAATGGCGGCGGAACCACCCAGGGGAATGGGCCACCCTTCAGCATGGCCCAGCGCCCCCAGCATCAGTCCCGCCCCGGACGCGGCCAGTGACGGCAGGTGGGACACGGCGTGGGCGGCGACGCCGCTGAGGAGGGCAGGGGCAAGTTCTTCGCGGAACCGGGTGTTCCACAATCCCGAGCCCTGTTCCAGGGTCCGCAGGCCGAAGATGCCCGCAGCGACGGGATTCCGGGGGACACGGAAGAGCTGGTTCTGCGTGAAGTCCATGACGTCGTCGACGGTGCGGACCAAGGGTCCCATGAGGCGCCGGTAGGCGGCACCGTCCCGCCCGAGTCCCGCTGCCGTCCGGTCTAGGGACCGGTAGGCAAGGGCGGACCGGCCGCCGTCCAGGGGAGAGCCGTAGGACAGCACGGGAGTCACGAGTTGCACCCGCCGGGACAGCTCGAAGGCGCGGAAGAAGGGCGATGCCAGGGCCATGGGATGGACGGCCGAACAGACATCGTGGAAGTGTCCCGGCTGCATGAGTTCCGCAGTGCGCGTCCCGCCGCCGATTTCGGCCGCAGCCTCGAAAACCTCGACGGAGAGCCCTGCCCGCGCCATCACCGCTGCGGCCGCCAGTCCGTTGGGTCCGGCGCCCACTACCGCAACATCAGGCATCGGATGCGGCCTTCCGCCGGGCGCCCGGGTCCGCCGGGGTGCGCAGGTTCAGACGGAACCGGTCCGGGGCGCCGGTGAAGGGTCCGCCGTGGGGATCGTCCAGATGGTGCCGCCGGACGGGATCGTAGGTGGGGTCGTAGATGTCCCACGTCACCCGGGCCATCAGGTAGGCGACGGACACCATGTGCGCCGCCACGGCCAGGACGTAGTAGGGCATATCCAAGTTGTGCTGGGAGGATCCCGCGCTGGTCACCTGTCCAAGGTACATCCACACAGCGGCCCAATGCAGGCCCTCGATGCCCTGCCAGACCAGGAAGTCCCGCCACCGCGGCCTGGCCAGCGCGAGCAGCGGAATCAGCCAGACAACATACTGCGGTGAGTAGACCTTACTGGTGAGGATGAACGCCGCCACTATCAGGAACGCCAGTTGGGCCAGGCGCGGGCGGCGTGGCGCCGTGAAGGCAATGAGTGCGATCAGGGCGCAGGCCGCAGCAAACAGGCCGAAGGACAGGAGGTTCACCGCGTCGGCGCCCAGCTCCTGGCCCCTCAACCTGTTCAGCAGCAGGTTGTAGGCAAACCACGGTGAGCCGTACCCGGCGCCGCGGTCGGCTGAGTACTGGAAGAAGTAGGCCCACCCGGAGGGATTTGCGACGGCGAACGGCAGGTTGACTGCCAACCACGCGGCCCCGGCGGCCCCCGCCGTCGTGAGCAGGGGCCGGAAGCGGCCGGTCCGCAGGGCGAGGAGGAGCATTGCGCCCAGGATGAGCAGCGGATACAGCTTCACAGCCGTGGCCAACCCGACGAAGACTCCGGCAAGCACCAGGCGTTCCCGCGAAAAAAAATACATTCCCACGGCAAGCAGTGCCACCGCCCAGAGATCCCAATTAATGGTGCCGGCCAGGACGATGCCCGGCGCCAGCGCCACCATGGCCGCATCCCAAGGGCGGCGGCTGGTCATCCGGGCCGTAGCCAGGACGGCAACCACCGTGGCTGCGGCCAGAAGCGCAACATTGATGTCGAAATAGGCGAGGATCCGGGCGTTCGTCACTCCGGTACCGGGAACCAGCCACGCCGTTACCCCCGCGATCAGGGCGGTGAGGACCGGGTACTCAAACTGGCTTCCACTGGCCACAATGGGAAACTGTCCCTCCGCGAGCCCGCGGTTCCGGAAGAGTTCCGGGAAGTCGGAGTAGCAGGTGGCGTAAAACTGGGTGGGGGATTCCCAACCGTTGGCTCGGCAGTAGCCCTTGAGCAAGGTGCCTGCGAGTGCCGCCAGCACCGTCAGCAGGATCAGTACCCGCTCCACAGTGAAGATGCCGGGGGAGACAACGCCCGGAGCGGCCCGGACTCCAAGGGGGCCGCCCACCACTTCCGTGAAGTTCCTCAGCAGGACATCGCTCCGGCTGGGAACCACCAGGCGCAACCTTTCTTGGTGCTCCGGCGGCTGGGACTCCTGCATGGCTTGAGCTTACCGCCGCAGCGGCCGGGTACCGGGGCCACCCGCGAGCTGGAGCCCACGCGTCGCCGCGTGGGCTCCAGCCAGAAGGTGGCTCACGTCCATTCGGCCTCCTCGCTGATGGCCGGCACCCTTCCCGCGGACGGGCTGCGGTCCACGTGCCTGCTGCTCCGCCTACCGCGTACCGCCGATCTGCTGGTGCATCAGGACGAAGACGTCTTCGCGCTGCTTCTCCAGCAGGGGTTCGTTGATCAGCCTCCTGCCGCTGCGCCGGCCTTGTGCCGGCAGCAGGAGTTTCCGGAACTTTCTCATGGGTATCACCTCCTTTTGTACTGGCTGGCCCGCAAACCGGGCGCGGCAATTAGTCTCTTTTTGCGAAATGCAATCGGGACTGGAATTAGGGCGCAGGAAAGCGCACGCAGGAATAACCGGGATTTGTTAGAATTGCCAGGACAAACAGTGATTGGCACGGCAGGGGAAGGCCCCCAAGGAAAGAGCGTGGCTCCGGCTTACGGGTCTACTCAGGGGTCCTGGCTATGGCGTTGCACGTGGGAGGCTGCGTTCCACCCAAGCGGAGCAAGGCTAGGAGCCGGCGTGTCCCCAAAACGGGCGCGCAAAGGCATCAGAGGCCGGGGCTGCGGTGACGTTCATCTTCCGTCCGCTAGTCAAAGTAATCATTTTCCCAACCTCCTTTTCTGCTCTGCCATTGCTCAGGCCAAGGGCCGTGCAACATGCGCCGATACCCCGGCAGACGCTCTGGGGTCAGGAATAAAACTACACTACGGCGAAGGATATCCGCCAGTAAGAAAGCAAAAATAAATCAAACAAATCCCGGAAAGCCTTTAAAGGCCCCAGCGGACAATAGCGGGTGTTCTTTTGTCCCAGCCCAGCGTGCAGACCTTGGCAGTGCCCAGAATGAAATGGCGGCCTTCCATGGGCGGCAATTCCAGCCAGCGTGCCGTGAGGATCCTCGAGAAGTGGCCGTGGGCCACAATCAGCACATTGTCCATGCCGGATTCCAGCACCCGGCCAATGATTTTGTCCGCCCTGGCCGCGACCTCGTCCAGCGTTTCGCCGTTGGGAACCCCGTGCGTCCAGATCAGGTATTCGGGGTTGTCCTTGCGGATCAGGTCAGAGCTGATGCCTTCGTAGTCGCCGTAGTTCCATTCGACGGCCAGGGGTTCATGCTGGGCGTCAGGGAAGCCGGCCAGCTCTGCTGTCCGCCGTGCCCGCCGCAGGGGAGACGTAAGCACCAGGTCGAAGTCGACGGGATCCAGCACCTTGCGGGCCTCCACGGCCTGCTGTTCTCCCTCGACCGTCAACGGCAGATCCGTCAGCCCGGTGTACTGGCCGCTTTTGGACCATTCGGTCTCGCCGTGGCGGAGGATCCACAGCTGGGGGCGCGGGGCAAGGGCGGGAATGGTCACTTGGACTCCTCAGAAGGGGAAGGCTCGACGGCGGCGGGAGGCGTTCCGGCCTCGGCCGCGGCAGGTGCGGGTGCGGCAGGTGCGGGTGCGGGATCGGCTTCAACAGGCGGGCGTCCAGCTTCATCCGGGGCGGATTCCGGCTGTTCCGCCCACCAGCGGAGCAGCCGTGCTTCCGCTTCGTCCGTAGGCAGGGGCCCGCTCTCCATCCGCTCATTCAGCAGGAACTTGTAGGCGCGGCCCACCACGGGCCCTGGTTTGAGCCCCAGCAGGGCCATGATCCGGGCCCCGTCAAGGTCGGGGCGCACAGCGTCCAGCGACTCCTGTTCGCGCAGTGCGGCGATGCGGGCTTCCAGGTCGTCATAGGCGAAAGCGAGCCGTTCGGCCTTCCGCTGATTGCGGGTGGTGACGTCCGAGCGCGTAAGCCGGTGCAGCCGTTCCAGCAGTGGCCCGGCATCGGTCACGTAGCGGCGGACTGCAGAATCGCTCCAGCCGGCGTCCCCGTAGCCGTAGAAGCGCATGTGGAGTTCCACGAGGCGGGCAACAGCCTTGGTGGTGTCGTTGTCGAAGCGCAACGCCTTCATCCGCTTGGAGGTGAGTTTGGCTCCCACCATGTCGTGGTGGCGGAAGCTCACCGCGCCGCCCGGTTCAAAGCGGCGCGTAGCCGGCTTGCCGACGTCGTGCATTAATGCTGCGAAGCGCAGCACGAAGTCCGGCCCCGGCACGGAGCCTTCACCATCCGTCTCCAGCTCCGCTGCCTGCTCAAGGACCTGCAGGGAGTGCTGGTAGACGTCCTTGTGCCGGTGGTGCTCGTCCGATTCCAGGCGGAGCGCGGAAACCTCAGGCAGCACGAACTCGGCGAGGCCGGTATCCACCAGCAGGTCCACGCCGACGCGCGGGCGGGCACCGCAGATGAGCTTGACCAGTTCGTCCCGCACGCGTTCCGCGGAAATGATGGTGATCCGCTCGGCCATCTCCGTCATGGCCCGGCGGACGTCTTCGTGCACGGATACACCCAGCTGGGCAGCGAACCGTGCCGCCCGCATCATCCTCAGCGGATCGTCGGAGAAAGACAGCTCGGGTGCCCCCGGCGTGGCCAGGACGGAAGCATGAAGGTCACGGACCCCGCCGAAGGGATCCACCAGTTCCAGCGAGGGCAGCTTCAGGGCCATGGCGTTGATGGTGAAGTCCCGCCGAAGCAGGTCATCGGTCAAGGACGAACCGAACGCCACCACCGGCTTCCGGGAATCAGGATCGTAGGCCTCTGCCCGGTAGGTGGTGATTTCGATCTGGAAGCCGGCCTTGCGCATGCCGATCGTGCCAAAGGCGCGGCCGATCTCCCAGTAGTTGTCCGCCCACTTCTTGATGAGTGCCACGGTCTGGTCCGGGGTGGCGTCGGTGGTGAAGTCCAGGTCGGGGGACGTCCGGCCCAGGAAAAGGTCACGCACCGGTCCGCCCACCAGGGACAGTTCGTGGCCGGCGTCCACGAAGCGCCGGCCGAGCTCCAGGACCACCGGGTCCACCTGGAAATCAACGGTCTGGGAATCAGTCTTGTGATGTGCGTGCGCCATAGTTACTTAAGCTTGGCAGAAACCAGCGTGTCGGCAGGCCAAATTAGGGTCAAGATCGCGCGGAATCGCTCAGTGCACGGCAAAGTGCGTCATATGCCGTCCATGTTGGTGTCATGTTCCGGTCATCACGAACGGGCAACAGTCGTTAGAGTGGACTCCATGGCCCATCCAGTACCGAGCGCTCCCGGCAGGAGGACGAACGCGCCATTGCCATCGGCAATTGGTGCGCACGTTGCGCCTGCCCAGCATTCGGCACCGGCATCGCTGCCCACGGTGGAGGAGGTCTCCGCCGGCGGCGTCGTGGTGGACACGTCCGACGCCGAGTTGAGGGTTGCGATTATCGCCCGCCTTAATCGCGGCGGACGCCTGGAGTGGTGCCTTCCCAAAGGCCACCCGGAGGGAAAAGAAAACAACGAGCAGGCCGCCGTCCGAGAAATTGCCGAGGAAACCGGCATTGAAGGCGACATCCTCGCACCGCTGGGAAGCATCGACTACTGGTTTACCGTCAGCGGCCATCGGGTCCACAAAACGGTCCATCACTACCTCCTGCGGGCCACGGGCGGCGAGCTCACCATCGAGAACGATCCGGACCAGGAAGCCGTGGACGTGGCCTGGGTCCCCATCCAGGAACTGGCGCGCAAGCTGTCCTTCCCCAACGAGCGCCGGATCGCCGATCTGGCCCGGGAAGTCCTTCCCGGGCACCTTTAGGGCTGCAGCCGCCCCGGGCAGCCGGTGCCTGCATTGCGGCTTTAACTGCCTTCGGGTGAGACGATGAACTCGATGTCAGCTACCAACTTTCCTTCCGATAAAGCCGGCCCGCCCGGTGACGCCGCCCCTGACGGCGTTCCCCCCGCGCCGGCCGGCGCGGACAGTTCCCCTGGCGGCACGGTTGCCAGCGAAACCAGGTCCAGCGCCATCATGGCTGCCGGGACGCTCGTTTCGCGGTTCCTGGGTTTTGGAAAGACCTGGATGCTGGGCACTGCCCTGGGTCTTGGCTCCACCGTCAATGACACCTTCATCAACGCCAACAACCTGCCCAACCTGATCTTCCTGCTGGTTGCCGGGGGCGTGTTCAACGCGGTCCTGGTGCCGCAGATCATCAAGGCAAGCAAGGCTCCGGACAGGGGAGCGGACTACATCAGCCGGCTGCTGACGCTGGCTGTGCTCCTCCTGCTGGGGCTGACAGCCCTGGTAACGCTGGCGGCCCCGGGGGTCATTGAGCTCACCACCCAGGGATACAGTCCCCAGCAGAAGGCCCTGGCCGTCACCTTCGCGTTCTGGTGCCTGCCCCAAATCTTCTTCTACGGCCTTTACGCCCTCCTCACCCAGGTACTGAACGCAAACGGCGCATTCGGCCCTGCCATGTGGGCGCCCATCCTTAATAACGTGGTGGCCATCGCCGGCCTCGGCATGTTCATCTGGATCTTCGGTGCGAACGAGCTGAATCCGCACACCCTGGACAACTGGGGCAGCACCCAAACCCTGCTGGTGGCGGGCTTTTCCACCATCGGCGTGATATCCCAGACCGCCATCCTGATGATTCCGGTGATCCGGCTGCGGCTGGGCCTCCGGCCCCGATTCGGCTGGCGGGGAGTAGGACTGGGCCAGGCAGCCAGGCTGAGCGTCTGGACCTTGCTGACTGCCGCCGTCGGGCAGCTCGCCTTCCTGTACGTCATGCGCATCGCCACCATCCCCGGGGCGGAACGCATCCGGCTGCAGCAGGCGGGAGACCCTGCAGCGAACATGCTGCCCGGCAACGCCGTGCTCGAGGTTGCCAGCCAGCTCTACCTGCTGCCGCACTCCATCATCGCGCTGTCACTGGCCACGGTGCTGTTCAACCGGATGACCCGGGCTTCGCAGGACGGGAACCATGACGAGCTGCGCGATGCACTCTCCCACGGCCTGCGGACCATGGCGGTTGCCACTGTGTTTGGTGCCCTGGCCCTCTTTGCCCTCGCCGGTCCCCTGGGCATGTTCTTCTCCGGAGGGCTTCGCCAGGACGGCGTGATGCTGGCCCAGACGCTCACCATCCTGGCGCTGAGCACGCCGTTCATGAGCGCCAACTTCATGATGTCCCGGGTGTTTTACGCGAATGAGGACGCCCGGACGCCGTTCTTCATCCAGCTGCTCCTGGCCGTTGTCTACGTGGCCGGCGCGTTCGCCATCCAGTTCCTGCCGGTCACCCAGATCATCTACGCCATCGCCGTCCTCTATATGGTGGGCAACATCCTGTCGGTGGTCATCAGTGCGTACTTCCTGCGGCGCCTGTTGGGTCACCTGGACGGGCCAAGGATCGCCAACTCCTACATCCGCATGGGGTATGCAGCGCTTGGTTCGGCCATTGCAGGTGCAGGTGCGCTCTGGCTGATGGGCAGCTACAGCCCGGACGGTTTCGCCTGGCGCGACCGGATTACAGCCCTCATAACGCTCGTCGTGGTGGGCCCGGTCATGCTGGTGGCCTACTTCTTCCTGCTCAAGCTGTTCCGCGTTGCCGAACTGCGCGACCTGCTCCGCCCCCTCTTGGGACGGCTGGGCCGCGGCGCACCGCCCGCACCTTCCGCGGAAGCCGGGACCCCGCCGTCGGACTCTCCCCCCGGCGGAGCCTCCGGTGGACCACGGCGGCCCGCGCCGGAGCGTGCCACCACCTCCGTGGACACCGGGCTCATTCCCCGGATTTCCGGCGAGTTCGACGCTGTTTCCTTCAGGGCCGGGCCGGCTCCGGAACAAGAGGACGCGGAACACGGGACACGGCGGAGGCAGGCGCGCGACGGCGACGGCCCGGCTTCGTCCGACGAGGACTACCTTCCCGCGGAGGACCAGCCCAGTACGGCCCGGGGAGGTTTGCTGCGGGAACAGATTCCGCTGCCAGGACGCCGTACCTTCCAGGGGAAGCCCGGCGAGAACCCCTACTTCAAGCCACGGCGCCCCCGAAAAAAGTGACTTTAGAGCCGGCCGCCGCCGCCTTTATCCAGGGCGCAAGGGACGCAATCGGCTAGGATCGAGAAGGTACAGGGGTAGTTGCATCCAGGGCCAGCCGCCCGGCGGCTCCTGGATGGCGGTTGCATCATTCAAGCCGGCACTCCCGGACAGTCTAGGAGGAACACGTGTCCAACCCGATCGATGTCGGATCAGTACTGGGCGGCCGTTACAAGGTCACCGCCACTGTATTGGCCTCGCACGACCACGATCTGGTGCTGGACGGTGTGGACCAGGTCCTGAACCGTCCCGTCAGCATCCTGGTTGCCGGCCCCGGCAACACCGAGCAGGTTGCCCAGAGCGCCCGGGAAGTGGCCACCGGTGAGCGGCCCGGCACCGTCCAGGTCCTGGACCTTGGCATGACCGAGGCTGCCACCTACCTCATCACCAACCACACGTCGGCTGCGGATCTGCTGGACCTGGTGGTCGCGTCGAATCCGCCCTATGTGGAACCCTTCTTCACCGACACCCTGGGCAGCGAGATCTTTGGCCAGCCAAGGTCGAACGAGCCCGAACCCTACGACGACGAAGACCACATTGAAGCGGGCTACATCAAGTACTCCGATGCACACCCAAGCCAGGTGGATCCCTACCGGCAGGCACCGGTTGTGCCGCCGAAACCGCCTGCCCGGCCGGCGGCGTCGCCGTCCTCCGCCCGCAACTCCACCGGTGCCTCCGCAATTGGCGGGGCAGCAGCCGTGGGCGGTGCGGCAGGTGCTGCGGCTGCTGCCGAAGCCGGCTCCGGAACCCGTAGCGGCAGCGAAGCAGAAACCCGCGCCACTCCGCTGAGCGCTGGCGAGGGACGGGACCACCAGCCGGTACCGGCTCCCGGAAGCGGGGAGGGTACCCCGGGCGGAAAGCCGAAAGTGTCCCTGTGGTCCGACGCCGATTACGCCTATGCCGAGGACCAGCCTTCCGGCGCGCCGGTTGAAGACGAACCTCAAACGGAGAACAATGAGTCCTCCTTGTTTGCGCGCTCTGCCGCGCCTGCCGCTGCAGGTGCTTCATTTGACAGCCAAAGCGGGTATGACGACGACCGTGACGAGGGCGGCCGCGAGCCCAGGTCCATGCGATGGCTCGTTGGCGGGTTGCTCGCTGTAGTCCTCATTGCCGGGCTTGTTTTCGCCGTAACAAACCTGGGCAGCCTTTTCTCCCCGCAGCCGCAGGCGGTTCCCACCGCCCCTGCCACCAATGGTGGTGCCCCGGAGACCACGGCACCCGGAACGCAGGCGCCGACCTCCGCTGCTCCCGCCGCCCCGCCGGCAATTGAAAATATCAGCAGGCAGGGGACCTTCGATTTCGCTGCCACCTTCGATGGTGACTTGGTGAAGGCCTATGACGGCAACGCTGCCAGCTACTGGTCGGACATGGAGTTCGCAACCGAAAACTGGGGCGGCCTGGCACCCCAGGGCGTCCCGCTGGTGGTAAAGCTCAAGAACCCTGCCAAGGTTTCATCCATCACGCTTTCGCAGTTGGGGGGATCCGGTGGCAACATCACGGTGTACACCAACGACCGGCCTGCACTGGATGGTGCCAAAGCCGTAGGGACCAACAGTTTCACGTCAACCGACCTGACAATGCCCTTGGCCGAGCCGGTCCAGGCCCAGTACGTGATTGTCTCCATCAACTCTCTGCCACGGCTTGCCGCTCCTAAGACGCGCTATGGTTACGGCGTCCGGCTCGCCGAGATCAAGGTGCAGTAACCTCCCGCTACTTGAAGCGCGGCTGCCGCCGTGATGTGGGCTGTCGGGCGGTTGCCGCTGCCGGTGGCCGGGGGAGGCGCAGCGCCTGCCTGGTGGGACTGTAACCTTGGAAGAGCGCCTGCGGTGACGGTTGTCTGCTGTCTACCTGTGTTTCAGCACGTCCAGGCGCCGGAATATTCAGGATCAAGTAACAGTTGTGCCATGTGGCCGGCCTCCACGGGGAGGCGCGTCAAATAAGGAAGAGGTTCACCGTTCAGTGACCATCGCAGAAAACACCGCGTCCGACGTACGTGATGTCATCATTGTGGGCTCTGGCCCGGCTGGTTACACGGCAGCTGTATACACCGCCCGTGCCAACCTCAAGCCGCTTTTGCTTGCGGGCTCCGTTACCGCCGGCGGTGAGCTGATGAACACCACCGACGTCGAGAACTATCCCGGTTTCCCGGAAGGGATCATGGGCCCGGACCTGATGGAGAACTTCGAAAAGCAGGCCTCCCGCTTTGGCACGGAGATCCAGTTCGAGGATGTGACCTCCCTTGACCTCGAAGGTCCTGTAAAGACGGTGACCATTGCCACGGGCGAGAGCTTCCGTGCGAAGGCAATCATTCTTTCTACAGGGTCCGCCTACCGGGAGCTCGGGCTGCCGAACGAAAAGCGCCTGTCCGGCCACGGCGTTAGCTGGTGTGCAACCTGTGACGGTTTCTTTTTCAAGGACCAGGACATTGCGGTGATCGGCGGGGGAGACTCCGCTATGGAGGAAGCACTCTTCCTCACCAAGTTCGCGAAATCCGTGACAGTTGTTCATCGGCGCGACACCTTGAAGGCATCCAAGATCATGGCCGACCGCGCTTTGGCCCACGAAAAGATCAACTTCATCTGGAACAGCACCGTGGACGATGTTGTAGGCGAGGACAAAGTCAGCGGCCTGAAGCTGAAGAACCTCGTTGACGGAACAGTTTCCGATCTTTCGGTGACCGGCGTGTTCGTGGCCATCGGCAACGATCCCAGGACTGACCTGGTCAAGGATGTCCTTGACCTGACACCCGAAGGGACCATTGCCGTCGAAGGCCGCAGCTCGAAGACAAGCATCTCCGGCGTCTTCGCCGCCGGCGACGTTGTGGACCCCACGTACCGCCAAGCCATTACGGCATCCGGTTCGGGTTGTGTAGCCGCAATCGATGTAGAGCATTACCTCGCTGACTTGCCCGCATAATCACCGCAACCAATATCCGAAGAGAGAGACAAGGGTTATGAGTAACGCCAAAGACGTAACAGACGCTAGCTTCAGCACGGACGTTCTGTCCTCCGACAAGCCGGTTATTGTGGATTTCTGGGCCGAATGGTGCGGGCCCTGCCGCAAGCTCGGTCCGATCCTGGACGAGATTTCGGTGGAATACAGCGAGAAGGTTGATGTCGTCAAGGTAAACGTGGACGACAACCCATCCATCGCAGCCGAATACGGCATCACCTCCATCCCGGCTGTCTACCTGTTCCAGGGTGGTGAAGTGAAGAGCACGGTTATTGGCGCTAAGCCGAAGCAGTTCTTCGAAAAGGAATTCGCTGACGTCCTGTCCTAGGTTCTGCGGTTTCTGCAGTTTCTCGAGTGGCCACCGCCTTCCGGCGGTGGCCACTTTTTGTTTCAGGGCTGGGCACATGCAACTGTGCGGTTCGTGGGACTCCGGGGGCTGTGTGCGCATTCGCTCGTGAGCACAGTCAGTCCCTGCAGGTCCGCTGTTTCACGTGAAACGTAGCCGTCCGGCAGATGCCGTACACCCCCTGTAAAGGGCCGGGGCCACCCGCGCTACTAGGGGGAGTGCCGTATTAGGGATGACGCACTGCAATCCATGTAGCTCCGCCCTATTTGGTTAGGTTAATCTCGTGCTGAGAAGGCGCCACCATGCGGCCCCGCCCTGCGGATTCCTCCCGCTCCGGTAGGCAATCGCACAGGAACCGTACTCCACTCGCGCCCCGACGGGAATTGCTTCTATCCGTACGTGGTGAGTGGGTGCACATCGTGACTGGCTGCTGCGGTGCGGGGCTGGCGTGTTTCACGTGAAACACGCCGCCAGCGCGGCGGCCAGATTCAAGTCGACTTAGACCATTTGGTGAAGCATAAGACAACTGATGCTTCACCGGCCTTTCCACAACACACAGCTAAGTTGGGGTGAGCGCAGCCAGGGACAGCCGCACTGCTGGCGGCGCGATGCCGGGCTCAAGGTCAACGCGCAGTCCTTCTTCCGAAGGCTCGCTCTAACTGCAGTGCACCTCGTCTCTAAGTGCCTTCCCACGACCTGCGGACAATCACTGCACGCCGGCGGTGCGCGACACTGGCGAGGCAACCAAAAGCCGTGCGCCCCAATCGCACCCCGCAGACTTGGCCCGACAGGCGGCCAAGGGACATTGGAGCTCATAGCCATGAATTTTTCCGGGGGAGCCACCTGGTCTCCTGTACGGACTTCACCCTGTTCTGCTGTCATCTGGTGGTCAGTGAAGTTCAACCGGGGTGCTCAACTTGGCTGCGGCGGCTAGATCCGACGGAGCCTGTCCAACCGGTCTGCGTCCCTCTCCTGCCTGGGCAGGTTGGTCGTTCCCCATACTCATACTCATGACACGGCGACTACGAGACCGCCCGCTTAATGAGACCGTCGGTGATGGCTGGTGAATCTGCTCCTCCCGGGATTCCATTTGGCCTGGGTTCTGGAGGCTCGGACTCCCAGGGGGAATGAACGCTGACAGCACACCCCGGCAGTTCGCCGGGGCCCCGGTCGAGTTTGGGGGCACGACCCCTGCCGTTTCAGCCCGGGGGAGCGCGCGCCTAGAACCGACCTTTGTACAGAACCGTTTCACGTGAAACACCGATGTCGCCGCATGGGCGGGGTTGCGGTGCGACTGCAAACCTCCTGGTGAAGCTGCAGCCCCCTACGTGGTGGCCCCAGAGCGCAGGCACCGCATGATGGCTGGGACCTCTCCTCTCATTGGCTAGGACGTTCCCACCATCCTCTGGCGTCTTGCATGTGCCTTGCGATGTGGATTTTTGGGGTAGCTTGCTGTACCTGGCGCCTACAGCTCCACATCGGTGTGACCACCCGGCGCGCACACCGCCGCGTATGAACCTCTCGGCAGGAGCCGGACTCGATAATCCACGAGTCTATAGCCAGCCGATTCTGTCTTGGGCCCTGCACTTAGCAGCACCCCTTGGTTCTTCACTAAAACAGAGTCGGGAGCAGGGTGCACGTAATCTAGGGGGCGAACTACTTGCCTCCTACTCTTTCAATGCGTGCGTACCGGCGGCCCCTTCTCACAACCGTCACGTCAGGACCATCCAACCAGCCGGCCGCAGTTAACCAATCCGCTGTCTGCCCGGTGGACCCTCACGCCATAAATCCACCCAGGTCCTCAATGTGCACCCCATCCATGGGCCACACCTGGGCCTCATGATCCCAAGCAGCCCGCTAGTCTATCCACAAGTTATCCACACCAGCAGATCGCTCCTATCCACAGCCTTATCCACAGCCATCTAGCCAACAGCCCGCGCCGCTTGCTGATCCGCCACGACAGCCCCAACCCCCAGTTGCAGCCGAGTGTGGCAAGCTATGGTCGGTCTGCGGTCTCCCGGCGAGCCTGCTCTCAAGATTCCAAGCCCTTCCCAGTCCCTGAATAAACCATAGTTAGTAGATACAGGCGCAGAAACAGCATCGTTCTGCACTCCTGGTTTGTTTCACGTGAAACGAGGCAGTGAATCAATCCGCACCGTAGGGCTGGGGATGCCCCAGAGGAACTGCCCTATGGTGATGTACCGGTTCAACCTCCCGTTCCGTGAGGCCCACTGTCCACAAAGTTATCCACAGCGCAATCCACAGCCATGTCCACTACACCCGAAGGGTGTGTGGAAGACCACTGACGGCAGGGACACCTCAGATGGCAAGGCGGCCGGCCCCCAGAACCGCTATGTTGGGCACCCCGGGGATATGAGGAACAGGAAGGCGGGTGGGGCGCCGGCAGAGAACAGCAACGACCTTACCGCGCGCAGAGGGTGGTGACACCATAGTTAACGGCCAGCGGACGGCCTCTGCGCATCGCGCGTTGCACCGCGGTTCGAGTGCGCCTCTCGTGCTGGACCGCAGCACGATCTGTTTGCTAGCCGGGATGGCATCCCGTAGTAGCAGGACGCGACAGCCCGCGTTAGTCCAAGTGAGAGACTGCAGGCACGTCCAGCCGCCCGTATCTCCTTGACTGAACCCGTGCGGACTACACGACCCCTAACCAGCCGTTGTGGAGTTCTCCGGCCCGGAGCTATGACGGTCCAGGGGAGTGATGACAACAACCCGCCCACCACAGGTCTGCTCGCGCGGGGATCCGCCTCACTATTCCGGAACGCAAGATTGGATCCCAGAGCTTGACCGCTGGTGGTTATCCTTCCGAGCATCCGTCCTCCGCGTTGCCCCTTTTGAGCCGTCAGGGGCGTGCACCCGATTGAACCCGATTATGGGTCTGGTGCTTCATCGCTCACTCGCCGGTCATGAGCCTACACCTGTCAGTAGCCCGCTCATCCATACCCCCCGAAGCCACTCATCGAGCTACTGCAGGCGCAAACTCGACGACTGCTCGTGCTGTGCCTTTGCGGAAACCAAGAGCGCTAGGGGTTAGCACTCGTTTCACGTGAAACAAGCAGGGGTCCGTCCGGCAATGTGCCCCACGGACACTGCCGTACGATGCCGTACGTTCAGTCAAAACCTGCCTGAGTGTATCTGCAATGCAGGCCACCACTCACGCCCGTCGCGCAGAAGCTCCTGGGCCGAGTTGCATCCAGAACCAGGAACGATGTGCTTGGGCGTGCGTGCGCCTTGGTTCGCACGCCCCGGGAGTGGCGGCTGCGAAGAGTGCATGTATGTGCGCCGGATCGGGATATACGACCCGCGAACTGTGAAGCCTAAGTGGACGGCTTTAACCCGAATTACCAGCTCTTTGCTTCAAGGGCACCTGTTCCACGTGAAACAGTGCGCCTGACACTCGTGCTACCGGCACTGTAGTCGTTACGGGTAGGGGCCTCCGATAGGACTAAGAACGTGACCATGCGACCCCACGGGAAGCTTGCCGTGCAGGACGGGACAACAGACGGCCGCCGACATACCAACGCCGAACCAATGACGATCGGAAAGACTCCGACTAACTATCAGCAGCGAGTGGGCACCGCGGCCCGTGACACCTTGGGCAACCGCTGGGTCCGTTGGGCTAACCCCTCTATCCGGCCCGAAGGAGACGTGGATGAGCGGCAACATTGCCTGTTACCAGGGGTTTCACGTGAAACACACGTGGAATCACTGAGGATTGTGGCTCAGACAGGGTCAGATGCGGGAAGTCCCACCAGGAGAAACGCCCACTTCGTTCCAGAACCTCAATTGTTCGGATCTACGCGGGTATAGGGAAAGCCCCGAGTGCTACTTGCTTGGTAGTTGTTATCACGTAGGCACTGCCACCAAAAACTTAGAAGGTGGCATTCGAGTTCTCGGGCAACTTGCCTTGGACGACAGGACAACAATCGGCCGCCGACATACAACCCAACCCCATCCCCGACCACGATCGGAAATGGTTCGAGTATCTATCAGCGCCGAGTGGGCAGCGGGACAAGGTGAGTGGACGCCGCGGTCCCGCGACAGACATCCTCTGGGCTACTCTAGTGTGCCCGCCGAAGGCAGGCGGGGACACGGATGAGCGGCAACAGAGCCTGTTAATAGGGGGTTTCACGTGAAACACATTTGGGAACGCTGCGGATGGCGGCACATAAGGGACTAAATACAGAGAGTCCCACCATGGAAGAGCACCGATTCCGTTCCAGCACCTCAATTATTCGGCTCTCGGGCGGGTATAGGGAAAGTCCGAGACCGCAGCTCCATGGGAGTGACGATAGCGAGCGGGGGATCATCAGTGCCGGAGACCTGGACTGCCTGGGCAGCCGGAATAGAAGCCCGATCTGCCTAACACGCAGCAACTCCACTCAGCCTTCGCGTGAAAGTCTTAACAGACAAGATGGTCAGGACACGAAGAGATCCAGCATCCTGGCACCCCAATACCCAGACAATGACCGCTAAGCGGAAGTAGCCCCAGCTCAAAGAAGAAGGCCTGATTCACACGGAATCAGGCCTTCCTTCTGCGGAACGATGCGCTTTAGTTGTTCGAACCAGGTGCGAGGACATCCATAATCCGGTTGAGATCCTCGACGCTTGCGAATTCGATACTCACCTTGCCCTTGCGGACACCAAGGGAAATCTTGACGTTGGTATCAAGCCGGTCAGAAAGGGAGGACGCCAAGTAATCGAGCCGCTCGTGGCGGGCACCAGGACGGGGGATATTGTTCTTCGCCGGCTTGGCGGGATCCTGGTACATCGTTACGGCCTCTTCAGTGGCTCGCACTGACATCCCCTCAGCCACGATCTTCTGGGCCAGTCGCTCCATTGCTGCAGCGTCGGGCAGGGCCAACAGTGCACGGGCGTGGCCTGCGGACAATACACCTGCCGCGACCCGGCGCTGTACCAACGGGGGCAGTTTGAGCAGCCGAAGGGTGTTCGACACCTGGGGACGCGAACGCCCGATACGATCCGCCAGCTGCTCATGGGTGGTTCCGAAGTCTTCGAGGAGCTGCTGGTAGGCCGCCGCCTCTTCGAGGGGGTTTAGCTGGCTCCGGTGCAGGTTCTCCAGCAGGGCGTCCCGCAGAAGATCGTCGTCGGTGGTGTCCCTGACGATTGCAGGGATGGTCTCAAGGCCGGCAGCCTGAACCGCCCGCCATCGACGCTCACCCATGACGAGCTCAAAGGGTTCACCACCGGGTTCGGTTGATTTGCGGACAACAATTGGCTGGAGGACGCCTATTTCGCGAACGGAGTGAACGAGCTCAGCCATATCGTCTTCATCGAAGACCGATCGCGGCTGTTTGCGGTTGGGGTGGATGTCCGTGACTAAGATTTCTGCGAAGCGAACGCCCGGCACCTCTACCAGCTCCACGCCTGAGTCAGTCCAGGTGGGCTCGTCGTCCCGTTCAGCGGAATCACCAGATGCCGACGCCGTAGTAGCCACCCCTGGCTGCTCCTCCTGCAGCTCGGGAGCGGCCTTACCCTTGGCAGGGGATTCACTGCCCTCTTCCGTTTTGGCGGAAACACTGCCGGAAGAACGGGGCTTTGCGGCGGCGCTTCTTCCGGCAGTGCTCTTGCCTGCGGGAGATGCGGTGGACGGCTGCTTAGTGGACGGAGCAGCGGTCCCTTCGCTCGCTGCCTTGTTCGAGGACTGGTTGGCCGCGGCCTCTTCGGCTGGTTCCGTCTTCCTTCGTCCCTCAGGGAAGAAGAGGTCTACCGGACGGGAGGCGGCTGTACCGTTGCCCGAACCGTTGGCGGCGGCGGAACTTGGAATCAGCGCGCCAAGACCGCGGCCCAGGCCACGTCGCTTCTCGCTCATTGGTAATCCCTCCAGTGGTAGATCCCGGCCATGCCGTGCTCCGGTCGTTGCAGTTTGAAGATTCAGCGCTCTGCTATTTCAGCAGCGGCTTCCAGATAGGACAGGGCTCCACTGGAGGAAGGGTCGTACGTCATGACAGTCTGCTGGTAGCTCGGTGCCTCTGATATCCGCACGGAACGCGGAACAACAGCAGACAGCACCTGGTCCGGAAAATGCTGGCGGACCTCGGCCGCGACCTGGGCGGCAAGATTCGTCCGCCCGTCGTACATCGTCAAAAGGATGGTGGAAACCACAAGGTCCGCGTTGAGGTGCTTCTGGATCATCTCAATGTTCTTGAGAAGCTGGCTCAGTCCTTCAAGTGCGTAGTACTCGCACTGTATGGGGATCAGCACCTCGTTGGCTGCACAGAAGGCATTGACCGTCAGCAGTCCAAGGCTTGGCGGGCAATCGATAAAGATGTAGTCGAGCCGCTGCTCGCCGTTCTTTTCCCGCGCCTTTGCATAGACGTCAATTGCCCGGCGCAGTCGCTGCTCACGGGCCACCAGCGAAACGAGTTCAATCTCCGCGCCGGCAAGGTGGATGGTGGCGGGTGCACAGATCAGATTGTTGATGTCCGGGCAGGGCGCCACTACGTCCGCGAGCGGGACGTCGTTTATCAGGACATCGTAGATGCTGTCCACGTCGGCATGGTGCTCGATTCCCAGGGCGGTGGACGCGTTTCCCTGAGGGTCGATATCAATGACCAGGACATTCAATCCTGCCGCGGCAAGGGCGGCAGCAATATTGACGGTGGTGGTGGTCTTTCCTACCCCACCCTTCTGGTTCGAGACAGTAAAAACGCGCGTGTTCTCCGGACGGGGAAGCTTCCGGCCCACCAGCCGTTCACGGCGTTTGGTCTCATGTGCCAATTCGCGGGCGATCGGGCTGGAATCATCAATGGCGTCGATGATGTTGGATCTACCGGAGACGGTTGTTTCACGTGAAACGGCCATGGCGTTGGCGCCTGCCGCAACCCTTTCCGGATGAATTCCACCCCTGGCCGGGGGCACAATGGGACCAGCGACGGAACGTGCTGACCCCAAGGACACGAACGGCGGTATCCGTTGCGTGGAGGCTTCGCTACTGGTCACTGGGGCACACTCACTCTCGTTCGGCCAAATTTGCTGCCGTTGTCTAGCCTAACCGCTGGACCCGGCAGAGTTGGGTCACCGGGCCTGAACTAGGCTTTCTTTTGGGACTTGTTTACAACGATGCGCACCACAGTAGTAGGTTCCTCCAGCAGGCTCTCGCCCACAGTCAGAACAGACGTTTCAATGCCACCCAGTTTGCGGATGGTCTTGGCGGCCTTTTCGATTTCCTCAGCCGCACTGCGCCCCTTGATGGCCACCACCTCGCCCTTGCCGGCGAGGAGCGGAATCGTGAGGCCGGCGAGGTTGCTGAGGGCAGAGACCGCCCGGGCTGTCACCACGTCAGCCTCCACATGTCCCACTGCCAACTCGGCCCGGGTCCGCATTACGGTCACGTTGTCCAGGCCAAGATCGTCAACCACTTCCTGAAGCCAGATAACCCTGCGCTCCAGTGGCTCGATCAAGGTCAGTTCCAGGTCCGGACGGGCAATCGCGAGGCAGAGGCCCGGCAGGCCTGCACCACTGCCGACGTCGGCCACATGGCTGCCCTCGGGAATCTCGCTCTCAATGACAGCGCAATTGAGGACATGACGGCTCCAGAGCCGGGGAATCTCCCGCGGCCCAATAAGGCCGCGCTCCGTTCCGGAGGTAGCCAAGTGCTCCACATAGCGCTTAGCCAGGTCCAACCGGTCGCCGAATATTTTCTCAGCGGCCACGAGTTCAGCTGCCGTGATGTCAACCATGATTAGCGGATCAGCAATTCTCTAGTCTGCGGACACAACAATGTGGCGTCCGGCGCCTTCGCCCTCGGACTCACTGACCAGTCCCAGGTCTGCAACAGCGTCATGAACAATCTTGCGCTCATAGGCGCTCATCGGTTCCAGTGCCACCGGCTCGCCGTTTTCCCTCACTGAAGCTGCCGCATCTTCCGCGATCTTCTGCAGGTGGCCGGTACGCTCCTGGCGGTAGCCGTTGATATCCAGGACCAGCCTGGACCGGTTGTCAGTCGCCGAGAGAACGGAGAGCCTGGTGAGCTCCTGGAGTGCCTCAAGGACTTCTCCGTCTTCACCCACCAGATTGTCCAGGGCATCGGACTCTTCCTCTGTCACGATGGAGATGTAGGTGCGCCCGTTGCGGACTTCAATGTCGATATCGCCGTCGATGTCGGCAATGTCCAGCAGCTCCTCCAGGTAGTCCGCTGCCACGTCGCCCTCTTCCTCCAGGCGGCTGGCTGACGATCCCTTGGGTACGTCAGTTCCCGTGGATTCCCCATTCGCGGACGCGTCCTGGCTCTCCATGATGTCCTCGGAAAGGGCGTGTTCGGTGCTCTCGGCAGACATTACTTCTTCTTCCTGTTCTTGCGTTGTGGCTGGATGCGCTGGGCTTTGGCCTGCGCCACGGCCGCGGCGGCGGCAGCCTCGGCTGCCGCCTCGTCCTTCTTACCGCCCAGGATGGGCAAGGCCGGAAGGCCCTTGGCGGCACGGCGCTCGGCGAGGGCCTTGGCGGCGGGGGATCCCGGCGTCGGCATGCGGCGGATGACGAAGAACTGCTGTGCCATGGTCCAAAGGTTGGTGGTGGTCCAGTAGATCAGGACACCGATGGGGAAGTTGATGCCGCCGACGCCAAAGACGATGGGCAGGATGTAGAGCATCATTTTCTGCTGGCGCATGAACGGGCTGGCCATGGCCTCTTCGGACATGTTCTTGGCCATGATCTGCTTCTGCGTAATGAACTGCGAGGCCGTCATGGCAAGGATCATGAGGATGGAGAGGATCCACACTGAAGTGAGGTTGCCCTCGCCACCGTGCAGGAGCGAGGCGGACAGCGTGGCCCCGAAGATGGTGGACTCGTCAAACTGGACCACCTGGTCGTGGCTCATGGCCCCGATACCGACGCCCTTGTCACGGGCGGCGCTGATGCCGGAGAGCACGGTGAACAGTGCGAAGAAGAACGGCATCTGGATCAGCATGGGGAGGCAGGCAGAGAACGGGTTGGTGCCGTGCTTCTTATACATGGCCATCTGTTCCTGGGCCATGGCCTGGCGGGACAGCTGGTCGGTCTTGCCCTTGTACTTGTCCTGGAGCTTCTTCAGGTCAGGCTGCAGCAGCTGCATTCCGCGCTGGGCCTTGATCTGCTTGACGAACACGGGAATCAAGGCGGCACGGATCACCAGTACCAGCCCGATGATGGACAGCGTCCACGTCCAGCCGGAGGCTTCCGGCAGGCCGATGCTGCTCAGCCCTTCGTGGAAGCCCACCATGATGATGGAAACAAGCCACTTGAACGGAAACATGATTGTTTCAAAGAAGTCCATACGATATCCCTATTCGTCAGGCCGCAGTGCGGCCTTCTCCATCAGACTGCGCAGCCAGGTATTTGTCCGGGTTGTTCAGTACAACAATTGTGGGGGTCTGGTTTTCAGGCCAGTGGCGGTGGCCGGCGGGGACGTGGTCCACACCGCCGGCGTTCCAGGGATGGCAGCGCGCCAGGCGCCGGGCTGCCAGCCAGCTGCCCTTGACGGCGCCGTGCACCGTAATCGCCTCGAGGGCATAGGCCGAGCACGAAGGAAAGAAGCGGCAGACCTGGCCGTACAAGGGTGAAATCACCTTGCGGTAGGCCATCAATAAAAGAATGAGTATGCTGCGGGGCAGGTTCCAGAGGAACAGCGCAACTGCTGCGGCACTACGTCGGAGACAGGTAACGACGACGGCGGTGGCGTTACGCACGCAGTGTCCCCTCCTGTGTAGTACCGGCCGAACTGTTGGCGGCAGCCCTTGCAGGGCGGCCGGCCAGCCGGGTCATCGTTGATTCCAATGCGGCATTGTAATCCGACAGCAGCTGGTCCCAGCTGGCAGTTGCGGACGCAGGAAGCGCCCGGACCACTATGGCAAACCCGGTGCCGTACTCGCGCAGCGAGGCAGCACCTGCTTCTCTCAGTCTCCTCTTAACGAGGTTCCTGGCCACAGCGTTCCCTACACTCTTGGAAACGATGAACCCGATCCGGCTGGGTTCGTCGGCAGCAATAGCTGCCGTATATAACACTACGTTCCGGCGTCCATTGCGGACACCGGAACGTACAGTTGTTGAAAAATCGGCTGCAGTCCTCAAACGGTTACGGGTGGCCAGCACCTTAAACTCGCAAAGAAATGTCTACCGACAAGTCAGTTATTTACGCCGACAGCTCGGTACGGCCCTTGCCACGACGGGCCGCCAGGATGGCGCGGCCGGCACGGGTACGCATACGAAGGCGGAAGCCGTGCTTCTTGGCTCGACGGCGGTTATTCGGCTGAAAAGTCCGCTTGCTCACGTTAGTTACTCCAGTGGATCAAAGGTGCGCCCACCGTATGGGGAAGAACTGGCCGACGCTAAGTTTTGTATATGCACGCTTCCCCCGGCTGCTCAAGCGCACTGCGCCTAAGAGATTCAGATGGGGCCAAAAAGCGGACACAAAGGACTTCACAACGTTAGGGCAACCTGAACCCCTGAGTCAAACTGAGGCTCCACGTGCGGGCTATCCCCAACTGTGCTTAACCTGCCCTCCGAGGCTGTGGATGAAGTGGCTCACAGGGCCGTTTTGGAAACCACATCCATGTAATTATCCACAAGCTCCTTGCCAGCTATCTTCTAGGCTTTTCATCCCCTAGAGTGGCCCAGTAGCCGATTATCCACGTGCTGTGCATAACCCTGTGGATGAAGCTGAACCCATCCTGGTTCAAGACTCGCGGCTGCAGGCAATGCAGGCAAAGCAAGTTTTGAGGGAACCGATTGATGACAGTAGACGAAGCCAACCACGCCAATACTGTCGGAAGTTCCTGGCGGCGCGTTGTCAGCCTGCTGGAACAGGACCACCGTGTCTCACCGCGGCAGCGTGGCTTTGTCATCCTTGCCCAGGCGCAGGGCCTGATCGGGTCCACGCTCCTGGTGGCAGTTCCCAACGAACTCACCCGCGAAGTGCTCCAGACGCAGGTCAAGGACGCCCTGGATGACGCACTGCACAACGTTTTCTCCGAGGACATCCGGTGCGCCATCGACGTGGACACGGACCTGGTTCCCATCCACAAAGAACCCGAGCCCGTCGTCGTCGAGCCGTCCTTCTCCCCGGACCAGCTCATCGAACAGAAGCCGCAGCCCATGCTGCCCAGCACTTCGCACGAGTTCGGCCGCCTGAACCCGAAGTACGTCTTCGACACCTTCGTCATTGGTTCCTCCAACCGCTTCGCCCACGCTGCGGCCGTCGCCGTCGCTGAAGCGCCGGCAAAGGCCTACAACCCGCTGTTCATTTACGGTGATTCGGGGCTGGGCAAGACGCACCTGCTGCACGCCATCGGCCACTATGCCCGCCGGCTCTACAGCGGCATTCGCGTCCGCTACGTCAACTCGGAAGAGTTCACCAACGACTTCATCAACTCCATCCGTGACGATGAGGGCGCCAGCTTCAAGACCACCTACCGCAACGTGGATGTACTGCTCATCGATGACATCCAGTTCCTCGCGGGCAAGGACCGGACGTTGGAGGAGTTCTTCCACACTTTCAATTCCCTGCACAACAACAACAAGCAGGTGGTCATCACTTCGGACCAGCCGCCCAAGCTGCTGGCAGGATTCGAGGACCGCATGAAGTCCCGCTTCGAGTGGGGCCTCCTCACGGACATCCAGCCGCCGGAACTCGAAACCCGCATCGCCATCCTCCGCAAGAAGGCCCTGAGCGAAGGTCTCTCTGCTCCCGATGACGCACTGGAATACATCGCATCCAAGATTTCCAGCAACATCCGTGAACTTGAAGGTGCACTGATCCGCGTCACTGCCTTTGCAAGCCTCAACCGGCAGCCCGTGGATGTGGCACTTGCGGAGATGGTCCTCAAGGACCTCATTACCGACGACGGCGCCCAGGAGATCACGTCCGGCCAGATCCTCCAGCAGACGGCCGAGTACTTCAAGCTGAGCATGGAAGAGCTGTGCAGCAAGTCGCGGACCAGGACCCTGGTGACGGCGCGCCAGATTGCCATGTACCTCTGCCGCGAGCTCACGGACATGTCGCTGCCGAAGATCGGCCAGGAACTTGGCGGCCGCGACCACACCACTGTGATCCACGCTGACAGGAAGATCCGCGAACTGATGGCCGAGCGGCGTGTGATCTACAACCAGGTAACTGAGCTGACCAACCGGATCAAGCAGCAGCAGCGCGACTCCTAGCCGGCCGCACCTATACCTTATTAACAGGTGCATGTGGATAAGCCTGTGGATACTTAAGGGGACAACCGCGGTTAATGGGCTTAAAACCCTTAAGGCGCCTGTGGATTCGCAAAATCGCAAAAAATCTTGTCCCCATCCACACCCTGTTTAAAACCTGCGCCGCCCACAGTGGATGAACAGGGCTTAACCGCTGGAACCCGCGGCAGGGGAAGGTTATCCACAGTTTCCACAGCAGTTATTAACACTACTAATCCCAAAAAATTGAAATCCCTCAAACAACAAGACCTGTGCGCTCGTCCAGACCACACCGGGCCGGGCGGCCCTCCGGGCAGTCGGGACCACCGGGGATGGGTTAATCCCCGATCTTCCGGCTAAGCTGTCAGCAGCGCTCCCATCCTTGGGTTTTCGTGTGGTTCCTGCAGCACGGACCATGCAGGTTCAGGTGGTGGGGCACCCCACTTTTTTGGAACTGCCTGCGGGAAGTTCCAGGTCTTATGGCAGCAGCAATGAAAGGCGGCACCCTTCCGTGAAGTTCAGAGTCGATCGGGACGTCCTGGCAGAAGCCGTCACCTGGACAGCCCGGTCGTTGTCTCCGCGGCCGCCGGTGCCCGTCCTGTCCGGCCTGCTGTTGAAGGCCGAAGCGGGCACCGTGAGCCTCTCCAGCTTTGACTACGAGACCTCCGCCCGGCTGGAAATCACAGCGGACATCCGGGACGAAGGCACCATCCTGGTATCCGGCCGGCTCCTGGCCGATATCTGCCGCAGCCTCCCCTCGGCACCGGTCGACGTCGAAACGGACGGCAACAAAGTCACGCTGACCTGCCGCCGAAGCAGCTTCCATCTCGCCACGATGCCCGAGGCCGAGTACCCGCCGCTTCCCGCACTCCCGCCCATCAGCGGAACTGTCCCCGGTGATTCCTTCGCCCAGGCGGTTTCACAGGTCATCATTGCCGCCAGCAAGGATGACACGCTGCCCATCCTCACCGGCGTGCGGATGGAAATCGAGGACGACCTCATCACGCTGCTCGCCACTGACCGGTACCGCCTTGCCATGCGTGAAGTGCCGTGGAAGCCGGTCACCCCGGGCATCTCCACCAGCGCCCTGGTCAAGGCAAAAACCCTGAACGAAGTTGCCAAGACCCTCGGCAACAGCGGTGACATCAACCTTGCCCTCGCCGACGACGACAGCAGGCTGATCGGTTTCGAAAGCGGCGGACGAACCACCACCTCATTGCTGGTGGACGGGGACTACCCCAAGATCCGCTCGCTGTTCCCGGACTCGACTCCCATCCATGCCACGGTTCAGACCCAGGAGCTTGTTGAAGCGGTGCGCCGTGTCTCACTGGTAGCTGAACGCAACACCCCCGTTCGGCTCGCCTTCACCCAGGGGCTCCTGAACCTGGACGCCGGTACCGGCGAGGACGCCCAGGCTTCCGAGGAACTTGAGGCCCAGCTTTCCGGTGACGACATCACCGTGGCCTTCAACCCCCACTACCTGGTGGAAGGCCTCAGCGTGATCGAGACCAAGTTCGTCCGGTTCTCGTTCACCACTGCGCCCAAGCCGGCCATGATCACAGCGCAGGCGGACGCCGACGGCGAGGACCAGGATGACTACCGCTACCTGGTGATGCCGGTCCGCCTGCCCAACTAGCCCCCCTCCAACTAGGTAGCGCCAAGTGTCGTTTTGGAGGTTCAAAACGACACTTAGCGCTACCTAGTTGGGAACACGGTCCCGCAGCCACACCTCTAGCGCAGAAAACGAGTTCCAGAATGCACATTGGACTGATCGGCCTTGGCAAAATGGGATTCAACATGCGCGAACGCCTGCGCAAGGGCGGCGTGGAGGTCACCGGTTTCGACCGGAACCCGGACATCACCGACGTCGCCACCCTTGATGAACTCCTTGCCGCAGTCCCGGTGCCGCGGTTGATCTGGGTCATGGTTCCCGCCGGTGAGATCACGGACGCCGTCATCAAGGAACTTGGCGACAAACTCGCCGAGGGCGACCTGGTGATCGACGGCGGAAACTCGCGGTTCACGGAGGACCAGAAACACGGCGAACTCCTCGCCGCCAAGGGCATCCGCTTTGCGGACTGTGGCGTCTCCGGCGGAGTCTGGGGCCTGCAGAACGGTTACGGCCTGATGGCGGGCGGAGATGCTGCGGATATCGAACGCGCCCTTCCGGTGTTTGATGCCCTGCGCCCGGAGGGCGAACGTGAGGACAGCTTTGTGCACGTGGGCGGGATCGGCGCAGGGCATTACGCCAAGATGGTCCACAACGGGATCGAATACGGCCTGATGCAGGCATACGCCGAGGGATACCAGCTGCTGGCTTCCAAAGACATCATCAACGACCTTCCCGGAACCTTCCGCGCCTGGCAAAAAGGCACGGTGGTCCGGTCCTGGCTGCTGGACCTGTTGGTCAAGGCGCTGGATGAAGACCCGGGATTGCAGAACATCGACGACTACGTCGAGGATTCGGGCGAGGGCAGGTGGACGGTGGAAGAGGCCATTGCCAACGCAATTCCCGCCCCGGCCATCACTGCGGCACTGTTCGCCCGCTTCGAATCGCGTGAGGACAGCTCACCGGCCATGAAGATGGTATCCGCACTGCGCCACCAGTTCGGCGGCCACGCCACCCGCCCCGCCAAGTAGCATCCAGCCGGGAACCCGCGAGGTTCCCAGAATTGCCGAAAACCGCGTGTACCTCGAACACCTCTCCCTGACCGACTTCCGCAGCTACGCCCAGGTTGACCTTGCCCTGGCTCCGGGAGTCACAGTCCTGGTGGGATACAACGGCATCGGCAAGACCAACCTGATGGAGGCCATCGGCTACCTGGCCACCCTCAGCTCCCACCGCGTCAGCTCGGATGCACCCCTCCTGCGGTTTGGAACGGACCGGGCGTTGGTGCGGGCCCGCCTGGTCCGGGGCGGGCAGACTACGGTCCTGGAACTTGAAATCAACGCAGGGCGGGCAAACCGCGGCCGGATCAACCGCAGTAATCCGGTGCGCGCCCGTGACCTGCTCGGCATATGCCAAACGGTCCTCTTCGCTCCGGAGGACCTGGCCTTGGTCAAGGGGGATCCCTCGAACCGGCGCCGCTTCCTGGACGAGCTGCTCGCGAGCCTTATTCCGCATCATGCCGCGACCCGCAGCGACTACGACCGCGTGTTGAAGCAGCGCAATGCGCTGCTGAAGTCTGCCCGGGCGGGCAAATTCACTCCTGCCCATGAGGCAACCCTCGACGTGTGGGACCAGCACATGGCGAAGGCCGGCGCCGAACTGCTCCACGCCAGGCTTGAACTGGTGGAGCGGCTGCGCCCGCATCTGGCGCGGGCATATGCGGACCTCACCGACGCGTCAAAACCGGCAGACGCCGTCTACCGCTCCACCCTCCAGAGCCAGATGGACGACGACGGCGCAGCGCTCCCTCCCGCCGCGGGCACCGCGGCCGGAGGTACTTCGCCGGACGTGGAAGACCTGCGCCGGTTCTCTGTGGACGAGTTGGCGGAGCGGTACGTCCGCGCCTTCGCCGAATCCCGCCGGAAGGAAATCGAACGGGGCATTTCGCTCGTGGGACCGCACCGCGACGAGCTGGAACTCATCCTGGGCCAGGCGCCGGCCAAGGGTTATGCCTCGCATGGCGAAACATGGTCCATGTGCCTCTCGCTGCGGCTCGCCTCCTACTATGTGATGCTGGACGACGCCCGTACCGGAGGGTCTGCTCCCATCCTGATCCTCGACGACGTTTTTGCCGAGCTGGACGTCCAGCGGCGGCGTAAACTGGCCGCAATAGTCTCCGGCGCGGAGCAGGTCCTGGTGACCGCCGCCGTCGACGCCGACATCCCGGAAGAGCTGTCCGGACGGCGGGTGAAGGTCATCCCGGGAGGTATTGATGAGCAGGGACAATGAAAAGGGCGGCGGGCTCCAGCCCGGCCGCGATCCCGACAACATCGATGCCCCGCAGGTTGCCCTGAACCGGATGCGGGAAGCAGCCGCAGCGCGCGGCGAAATCCGCAGGGCAGCGCACCGCCCGGGCACCTCAAAGGCGAAAAAGGGCACCCGCGACACCCGAGGCTTCAGCCAGTTCCACGCCACGGGCCGCGACCCCCTTGGCCTGGGCAAGGTGGTGGGACGCCTGGTGGCGGAACGCGGCTGGACCTCCCCGGTGGCGGTGGGGTCCGTGATGGCTGAATGGGCAACCCTGGTTGGTCCTGAAATCTCGGCCCACTGCGTCCCGGAAAGTTTCACCGACACCACCCTGCACGTCCGGTGCGACTCAACCGCCTGGGCCACCCAGCTGCGCCTGCTAAGCACCAGCCTCCTGGAGAAGTTCCGGGTGGAGCTGGGCGACGGAGTGGTAACCAGCATCAAGGTGCTCGGCCCTGCGGCACCGAGCTGGCGCAAGGGCGGCCGCTCGGTAAACGGCCGGGGCCCCCGGGACACTTACGGGTAGTGCCGGCACCGGACTCTTGAAAATCCGCCCAACGGCGTGTAGAGCGCTGTAAGGGACGCCGGGCGTATAGGCACCCGGAGGCCGTACTTCCAGCGCGCCCTAGGCGCGGCCAATGCCCTCGCATGGGCACACCACTGTCCGCCGACGGCCCTGGAATGCGGGGAAATGGGCTGTCGCGCGGTAGAATCGGTGTAGATAACTGGGCGCGGGTGAAACGTTGACTGAGTCCGTTTTCGCGCGCTCACAGCACGCGGAGTGCGGATCCCCACCGTCAGCAGGCCACCGGCGCTATAAGTTTGTGCCTGTTGGCGGATGACTTTCCTGATCCAGGAGGGGACTCGGCCGGCCATCATCGAGAACAGAGGAGTCGACAGCGCCTGTGGCTAACGACAATACAGATATTCTGGCAGCTGAACCCGCAGTCGAGGATGCCCGTACGCCTGACACCCCGGCCGCATCGGCGACGCCGCGTGAATACGGTGCCAGCGACATCACTGTCCTTGAAGGCCTGGAGGCGGTACGGAAGCGCCCGGGCATGTACATCGGTTCTACAGGACCGCGCGGACTCCACCACCTCGTCTACGAAGTTGTTGATAACTCGGTGGATGAGGCCCTTGCAGGCTACTGCACCCACATCGAGGTTGTCCTGCAGGCCGACGGCGGCGTGAAAGTGGTGGACGACGGCCGCGGCATTCCCGTGGACATGCACCCTACGGAGCACAAGCCCACGGTTGAAGTGGTCATGACCATCCTGCACGCCGGCGGAAAGTTCGGCGGCGGCGGTTATGCCGTGTCCGGCGGCCTCCACGGCGTCGGCATCTCCGTGGTCAATGCCCTCTCCAGCCGCGTGGATACTGAAGTGCGGCGCCAGGGCCATGTCTGGCGGATGTCCTTCGCGGACGGCGGCAAGCCGCAGGGCAGCCTGGTCAAGGGCGAGGAAACGGACCTCACCGGTACCACCCAGACCTTCTACCCGGATCCCGCGATCTTCGAAAGCACCGAATTCGACTTTGAGACACTGCGCGCCCGCTTCCAGCAGATGGCCTTCCTCAACAAGGGCCTTCGCATCACGCTGACGGACGAGCGCACCGCTGCTGAGGCGGATGCCGACGCCGACCTGGACCTGGACGCCGTCATTACCGAGGGCGAAGTCAGCGCAGAGCACCGCACCGTGGTGTACCAGTACGACGAAGGCCTGCTGGACTACGTCAAGCACCTGAACTCCGGCAAAAAGGTGGATGTGGTCCACGAAGACGTCATCGCCTTCGAAACCGAGGACAAAGAACGCAAGATAGCCCTCGAAATGGCGATGCAGTGGACCAACGCCTACTCGGAGAGCGTGCACACGTACGCCAACACCATCAACACCCATGAAGGCGGAACCCACGAAGAAGGCTTCCGCGCTGCCATGACGTCCCTGATCAACCGCTACGCGCGTGAGAAGGGAATCATCAAGGAAAAAGACGACAACCTCACCGGTGACGACATCCGCGAAGGCCTTACCGCCGTCATTTCCGTCAAGCTTGCCGAACCCCAGTTCGAAGGCCAGACCAAGACCAAACTCGGCAACTCCGAGGTCAAGGGCTTCGTCCAGCGCGTGGTAACTGACGGACTGGGTGACTGGCTGGAACGCAACCCCGGGCCCGCCCGGGACGTCATCCGGAAGGCGATATCCGCAGCGCAGGCCCGAATGGCCGCACGCAAGGCACGGGACAACGCCCGCCGGAAGAGCCCGCTGGAATCCTTCGGCATGCCGGGCAAGCTCTCTGACTGCTCCTCGAAGAACCCGGAAAAGTGCGAGGTCTACATCGTCGAGGGTGACTCCGCCGGCGGCTCCGCAAAACGCGGCCGCAATCCGGAGACCCAGGCCATCCTGCCCTTGCGCGGAAAGATCCTGAACGTGGAGCGCGCACGCCTGGACAAAGCGTTGGGCAATGCCGAAGTCCAGTCCATGATCACCGCCTTCGGAACCGGTATTGGAGAGGATTTCGACCTCTCCAAGCTCCGCTACCACAAGATCGTCCTGATGGCGGATGCCGACGTGGACGGACAGCACATCACCACCCTGCTGATGACGCTGCTGTTCCGCTACATGCGCCCCCTCATTGAGAACGGCTATGTCTACCTTGCCCAGCCGCCGCTGTACCGCATCAAGTGGTCCAACGCAGCCCATGATTACGTCTACAGCGACCGCGAACGCGACGCGAAACTCGTGGCCGGCCAGGCGGCCGGACGCCGGATCCCCAAGGACAACGGAATCCAGCGCTACAAGGGCCTCGGCGAAATGGACTACACCGAACTGTGGGACACCACCATGGATCCGGACCACCGCACCCTGCTGCAGGTGACGATGGACGACGCCCTCGCGGCGGACCAGATCTTCTCGGTCCTGATGGGCGAGGACGTTGAATCACGCCGCAACTTCATTCAGCAGAACGCCAAGGACGTCAGGTTCCTCGATATCTAGGAAGCACGCTGTCCTAATATTCGGAATCTCACATATACCTGAAACGGAAATTAATTAATGAGCGACGAAACACCCGAGAACCCGGCCTCCGACGCCGGCACTCCGGACACCGTTCTTGAAGGCGACGTGCTGATCGACCGCGTGGAGCAGGTGGACCTCCAGACAGAAATGCAGCGGTCCTACCTGGACTACGCCATGGCTGTCATTGTTGGCCGTGCCCTCCCGGACGTCCGGGACGGCCTGAAGCCGGTCCACCGCCGGGTCCTTTACGCGATGTTCGACGGCGGCTACCGGCCTGACCGTTCCTTCAACAAGTGTGCCCGTGTGGTGGGCGAGGTCATGGGCCAGTACCACCCGCACGGCGATACGGCGATCTACGACGCTTTGGTCCGCCTCATCCAGGACTGGACCATGCGCTACCCCCTGGCCCTCGGCCAGGGCAACTTCGGCTCCCCGGGCAATGATGGCGCTGCGGCACCCCGGTACACCGAAACGAAGATGGCTCCGCTTGCCATGGAAATGGTCAGGGACATCGACGAGGAAACCGTCGATTTCCAGGACAACTACGACGGCAAGAACCAGGAACCCACCATCCTGCCTGCCAGGTTCCCCAACCTGCTGGTGAACGGGTCTTCCGGCATCGCCGTCGGCATGGCCACCAACATTCCGCCGCACAACCTGCGCGAAGTGGCGGACGGCGTGCAGTGGTATCTGGCGAACCCCGGCGCCAGCCGCGAAGAACTGCTGGAAGAACTCCTGCTGCGGATCAAGGGTCCCGATTTCCCCACCGGCGCCACCATCCTGGGCCACAAGGGCATCGAGGATGCCTACCGGACCGGCCGCGGCTCCGTCACCATGCGCGCGGTGGTAAATGTCGAAGAGCTGCAGGGACGCACCTGCCTGGTGGTCACCGAGCTGCCGTACCAGGCAAACCCGGACAACCTGGCCATCAAGATCGCCGAACTGGTCAAGGACGGCAAGATCCAGGGCATTGCGGACCTCCGCGACGAGACCTCCGGACGCACGGGCCAGCGCCTGGTCATCGTGCTCAAGCGCGATGCCGTGGCCAAGGTGGTGCTGAACAACCTTTACAAGCACACCGAACTGCAAAGCAACTTCTCCGCCAACATGCTGGCCATTGTTGACGGCGTCCCCCGCACCCTGAGCCTGGACGCCTTCATCCGGCACTGGGTGACCCACCAGATGGATGTCATTGCCCGCCGCACGCGGTACCGGCTGCGCAAGGCCGAGGAAGAGGCCCACATCCTGCGGGCGCTCCTGAAGGCACTGGACATGCTGGACGAGGTGATCGCCCTCATCCGCGCGTCCAACACCACCGAAGCGGCACGCGACGGACTGATGGAACTGCTCGACATCGACGAGCTCCAGGCCCGCGCCATCCTTGACATGCAGCTGCGCCGCCTCGCCGCCCTGGAACGGCAAAAGATCCAGGACCGGCACGCCGAGCTTGAAGCGTTGATCGCCGAGTACAACGAAATCCTTGGCTCGGAGCAGCGCCAGCGCGAGATCATCAGCACCGAGCTCGGCGAGATCGTGGACAAGCACGGGGACGATCGCCGTACCCGGATCCTCATGGGATTCGACGGCGACATGTCCATGGAGGACCTCATTCCCGAAGAGGAGATGGTGGTCACCATTACGCGCGGCGGCTACGTCAAGCGCACCCGCAGCGACAACTACCGTTCGCAGCAGCGCGGCGGCAAGGGCATCAAGGGTGCCCAGCTCCGCGGCGACGACGTGGTGGAGCACTTCTTCGTCACCACCACCCACCACTGGCTGCTCTTCTTCACCAACCTGGGCCGCGTCTACCGCGCCAAGGCCTATGAGCTGATGGAGGCGGGCCGCGATGCCAAGGGCCAGCACGTGGCCAACCTCATGGCGTTCCAGCCGGACGAACACATCGCCCAGGTCCTGGACCTGAAGGACTACCAGCAGGCGCCGTACCTGGTCCTGGCCACCAAGCGAGGGCTGGTCAAGAAGACCCGGCTCGAGGATTACGACACCAACCGTTCCGCCGGCGTGATTGCCATCAACCTGCGCGACGGCGACGAGCTGGTGTCCGCGCAGCTGGTTTCGGAAACCGACGACCTCCTGCTGGTGTCCCGCAAGGGCCAGTCCATCCGTTTCACCGCCACCGAGGATGCCCTCCGGCCCATGGGCCGGGCAACCTCCGGAGTCACCGGAATGAAGTTCCGCGAGGAGGATGAGCTGCTGGCCGCCAATGTGGTGACTGACGGCTCCTACGTCTTCATCGTGACCGAGGGCGGGTACGCCAAACGGACAGCGGTGGAGGAATACCGGCTCCAGGGACGCGGCGGGCTGGGCATCAAGGTAGCCAAGCTTGCCGAAGAACGCGGCGACCTCGTGGGCGCGCTGATCGTCCAGGAAGAGGATGAGGTGCTGGTGGTCATGGAGGGCGGCAAAGTGGTCCGGTCCTCCGTTGCCGGTGTCCCCGCCAAGGGTCGTGACACCATGGGCGTGATCTTTGCCAAGCCGGACAAAAACGACCGGATTATCGAGGTGGCACGCAACAGCGAACGCGGCCTCGAGGGCGAGGAATCACCGGAGGATGACGTAACGTTGGCTGAAGACGGCGGATCCCTCGAGGAATCAGCCAGCCCAGCATTGGCAGAAGAACCACCGGCCGTTGAGTCAGAGGACGCCTCGGGCAACGCTGAGCAGAACGAAGACTACACGGAGGTAACGAGTGAGTAATCCCGACTCATTTCCCAAGTCGAACAGTACCGTTCCCGACGGCAGCCGGCCCTCAGCCGCTCCACGGGTAAACGCCCCCGTTCGTCCGCAACAGCGCCCTGCCGCCCCTGCCGCCGCCCAGGGGCAGCGCCCGGCAGTCCCCGGCCAGCGTCCGGCCCAGGGCGACCGGCCGGCGGGACCGCCGGCCCAGCGTCCCGTGGGACAGCCCGGCCAGCGCCCGGCACCCGGCCAGCGTCCGCCGTCGGCCGGTACAGGGCAAGGCACCCCGGGCCTCGTCAAGCCTGCTCCGAAAGCGAAGGTCCGGCGTGCACGGCTGCTGATCAGCAAGGTGGACCCGTGGTCCGTCCTCAAGATGGCTTTCCTGCTGTCCGTGGCACTGGGAATTGTCACCGTGGTGGCCGCCATTGTGCTGTGGACTGTTCTTGACCTCACCGGAATCTTCGATCAGGTGGACAGCCTGTTGGGTACCCTGGCCGGCTCCGAAGGCGGCGGCTTTGAGCTGAAGAAGGTGGCTTCCCTGGGCCAGGTGGCATCCTTCGCCACCATCATCGCGGTGGTGAACGTGGTCCTGCTGACCGCTCTCTCCATGCTTTCCGCCGTGCTCTACAACATCTCTGCCACCCTTGTGGGCGGTATTGGCGTCACCCTCACGGACGACTAGTTCCCTGTTTTCGCCGGCCAGATACCGGCGAAAACGCCCGATTTGAGATCGGGCCGGGATGTGCTGTAAAGTCATGTCTCGGCCCGATGAGGCATCGGGGCGTATAGCTCAGGTGGTTAGAGCGCTTCGCTGATAACGAAGAGGTCCCAGGTTCAAGTCCTGGTACGCCCACGGAACCTGTGCAGGTTCAAGCAGGTCTGGTTCGCGTAACCCGCAGCCGGACCGGAACGGGGAGCATGTGAAGAAGTTGCTTGTACTGGCAGCGGCGATCGCAGGCGTCCTGCTCTACCGGAAAGCACAGGAATCCGAAGCCCGGAAAGATGCCTGGAGCAAGTCAACCGACTCGGTGGACTAGCGCCGGGACCCGGACTGGAGCTGGTCAAAGGCCTCCAGGTTCTAGGGTATGATTGACGGGTTGCTTCTTATGGGGGCATGGCGCAATTGGTAGCGCACCTGCTTTGCAAGCAGGGGGTTCGGGGTTCGAGTCCCCGTGCCTCCACCATAAGAAAGTCCCGGTCAGCGGAAACGCCGGCCGGGACTTTTGCTTTGTCCGCGGCATGAGCTCAAACAGCAGTCGAACTGCGCATTAGGGTTGGTCAGTGAACTTCTTTCTTGCAGCCCTCGGCGTCCTGGGCGTCGCGTCATCCGGTCCGCTGATTGCTGCCACCCTGGGCGCCACCACTGTGAGTGCACTCGCCATTGCCTTTTGGCGCAATGCGATCGGCGCGGCCGTGATGGCCTCCCCCACTCTCGTCCGGGAGCCCCGGCAATTCGGCAGGATCACCAAACGCGAGTTTCGCTGGTGCCTGCTGGCCGCCATTGCCCTGGCATTCCACTTTGCCTGCTTCATCACCTCGCTGCAGCTCACCTCTGTCGCGGCAGCTACTGCGCTGGTGTGCCTGCAGTCGGCGTGGATTGCGGTGTTTCAACTCTTCCGCGGGACCCGCCACCGTTGGCAGGTGCTGGCCGGGCTGGGCATTGCTTTCGGCGGTGTTGTAGCCATCACCGGGTTTGACATGGGGTCCTCCCCGCAGGCCCTGCTGGGTGACCTCCTGGCCGTGGCCGGCGGCGCGCTGGCCGGCCTTTACACGCTGGCAGGCGGGAAGGCCCGGCAAAGCATGACGACGGGCACCTACACCACCCTCTGCTACGGGATGTGTGCAGCAGTCGTGGCCGTCATGGCTCTTCTGGCCGGGCAACCGCTGGCGGGCTTCGAAGCGGCGGGCTGGCTGGGGATCCTGGCGATCACAGTCTGCGCGCAGCTTGTGGGCCACACAGCGTTCAATCACCTGCTGGCCACTATGAGCCCGCTGCTGGTGTCCATGATCATCCTTCTGGAAATTCCGGGGGCTGCGCTGCTCGCCGCGGTCTTCCTCAAGGAGACGCTCCCGGCCGGAACCTATGCCGGGCTGGGCCTGATTCTGGCCGGACTCGCCGTCGTCGTGACGGGCCAAAGGTCGGGCAGGTCCGGGCGCCGGGGAAGGCCAGCGCGGAACGGGCAGGAGGAACCGCCGTCGGACCGCCCGCTTGCAGAGCTGGGAACGGACTGAGGGCGCCCTGTCCGGCGGCCTACTGGCCGCCGCGGCGCACAGGCTGGGCCGTGTTGACCGTGTGGATGGCCCGGAGGAGCTTTGCGGGGAAGTACACCGAAAAGAACACCACCATGGGAGCCTTTAGCGCCATCTTCTTTACGTTGTGGGCCTTGTAGGTGCGGTCGAACCGCGTGACGTAATAGCGGTAGTCCCGCGGTGAGTCCTCCAGCCGCCGGGCGGACATGCCGGAGACCATCTGCGGGCAGTACTGGATTTTCAGGTCGTGTTCGGCGAGGTGCAGGGACAGATCGATGTCCTCATGCATCTCGTCCTTTTCATCAAGGCAGGTCTCTGCCCGGATGGCGTCCCAGGCGGAGGAGCGGAGGGCCATGTTGGAGCCGAACAGGAAATGGTACTGGTGTTTAGCCAGCTTCAGCATCAGCTGGCGCATTTTGTCATCGGCTTTGAGCCCGAACCGGCGCATGGGCATGTCGTAATAGACCACCGGACCCGTGGCCGCCTGGACTGAATGGTCCACGAACGCCCTCTGCACCTGCTCCACCCAGTCGGGCTCCACTACCGAATCGGCGTCGATCCGGCCCAGGACATCTCCCGTGGCGTTGTCCAGCCCGAAGTTCCGGGTGGGAATAAGGCCCTGCTGCTGATCCTGGCTCAACAGCACCAGCGGGCTTTCCGGGTATTCGAGCTGCATTTGGCGCACGATGTCAGCGGTCCGGTCCTTGGAAAGGTTGTCCACCACCACGATCTCGTGGGCCGGGACCGACTGGTAGATGGCAGCTATCAGGCACTGCCTGATAACGCCCTCCTCGTTGTAGGCCGGGATGACAATGGATACGCGGGGCAGGTTTGCTGCGTCGTTCAAGGCATCCCCAGAGGGTTGTTGGGCTGGCATCAGTTCAAATCTAGCATCCAACCGCAGCCGCTCCCGGATGGCGGAAACCATGGGAGACAGGAAAAGGGCCCCGCCTGCGGCGGAGCCCTTTCCGGCTAAGCTCTCCGGCCTTGGCCGGACGACACAGCTGACAGCTGATCAGGACTGGGTAGTGCCCTTGTTCCCGTTGCTGATGTTGGCCGCGATGTTCTTGGTGGCAGTCTTGGCATCGGTAGCTGGAGCCGCGCTTTCCGAGGCGTCTTCAGCCACGTGCTTTGCCTTTTCCCCGGCGTCCTCGGCCTTGTCCGCCGTGGCGGCGTCGGTCGAAGGGGAAACCGGCGCTGCCGCAGGTTCAGCGGCGTCGGCTGCCTTTTCCTTGACCTCGTTCACTGTGGTGGCCGGAACCGGTGCGGGCGTGGGTGTCACCGGGGAAGGGGTCTTCCACGGATCCTCAACCGGCTTGGATGCCTTCCAGGCAGCTACTGCAGCCGCAACCGCCGCCGCAATGACGCCGAAAACGAGCCAGCCGCGCTTCTTCGGCTTCTCCGGCTCGGCAAGCTGGATCCCTACGGTCCGGCCCGCCTCCGTTGCTGCTGCCTTGAGCTGTGTGCCGGTGGCCTGGGCCTGCTCCTGGATGGCGTGGATGATTCCCACATCCCCAAGTTTCTGCGCAACGGCGTCAACGTGCGCGGGAGTGTTCTCCAGGGTGCGGTGCACGGCCTCCGAGGCGTGGCCGATCTGGTCTGACAGGCGCGGCAGGTATTCAACGACAACCCGGTCACGGGCGTTGAGGATCACCGGGGTGGCCTTGTCCAGGGCCTCATGAAGACGGGGAGAGGCGCCTTCCACAGCTTCGTTGATCTTGGGCGCGAGCTGCGCCAGGCCGTCCTGGATGCGTGGGGTCACGGTGGCCACGCCGTCCGCCAGGTTGTGGGCAGCGGATTTCAAGCCTTCCTGGATCTTTGGCGACGCAGTGTCCAGGCCGTGCTGGAGACGGTCAACAGCTGCTTCCACACGGGGGGCTGCCCAATCCTTGGCGTTCTCTACGGCGCTGGCGACTTGCAGCTCAAGGTCACGGGCAATACGGTCCGACTTCTTCACAACTACCTCCCGGTTAGGTGACGGTTCTGTGGTTAGCCTACGTTGCTTGGTGTTCACCGGCTATTCCCACTGCGGATTTTAGGCGGATTTCACCCAGCGCGGAACTGCCGCCGCAGCCGCAACGGCCCGGATGGGCCATGGAAGAATGGAGGCTATGACTGCCATCGCAACCGCAAAAGCAACCATCCACACGAGCCTCGGCGACATCGCCGTGAACCTCTTCGGCAACCACGCTCCCAAGACCGTCAAGAACTTCGTCGGCCTTGCCACCGGCGAGCAGGCGTGGACCCACCCGGAGACGGGTGAGGACAAGACCGGCACCCCGCTCTACAACGGGACCATCTTCCACCGCATCATCAAGGACTTCATGATCCAGGCCGGCGATCCGCTGGGCCGTGGTGTGGGCGGCCCGGGCTACCAGTTCGATGACGAGATCCACCCCGAACTGAGCTTCAACCAGCCTTACAAGCTGGCCATGGCCAACGCAGGCATCCGCATGGGCAAGGGAACCAACGGTTCGCAGTTCTTCATCACCACCATCCCCACGGACTGGCTCCAGGGGAAGCACACGATCTTCGGTGAAGTGGCTGACGAAGAATCCAAGAAGGTTGTTGACGCAATCGAAGGCGTCCGTACCGGCATGGGTGACCGTCCCGTAGAGGACGTCACCATCAACAGCATCGACATCGAACAGCTGTAACACCGAACCATGAGTTACGGAATTCCGTCGGCTGAGCCGTCCGCGCAGGTTCCGGTATGCCCGCGGCACCCGGACCGGCCCTCCTATGTGCGCTGCCAGCGTTGCGGTCGCCCCGCATGCCCTGACTGCCAGCGGGCGGCCGCCGTCGGATTCCAATGCATTGACTGCGTCAACGAAACAAAACGTTCGACGCCGGAGGTCCGGACGGTCTATGGCGGCGTCGCCGCTGCTGGCAAGCCTTTGGTGACGTTCGGAATAATCGCCGTATGTGCTGTGGTGTACGCGCTGCAGTGGCTCATCCCGGGCCAGGCTGTGTACGAACAGTTTGCCTACAACAATGTCTTTGCCACCCCCCAGTACGGGGCGTTCGAGCCGTGGCGCATGTTGACGGCGGCTTTCCTGCACTCACCCGATTCACTGCTGCACATCCTGCTGAACATGTACACGCTGTGGATCTTCGGCCAGGTCCTGGAACCGCTCCTTGGCCGCGTGCGTTTCCTGGCCCTCTACCTGTTGTCGGCCGTGGGGGGTAGCGTCGGCTACCTGCTCCTGAACCCTGTCCTCGTGCCCGGCCAGGGGCTGGTGGGAGTAGTGGGCGCATCCGGCGCGATCTTCGGCCTGTTCGGCGCCATGCTGTTGGTCCAGCGCCAGCGTGGCGGGGACACCCGGCAGCTGTGGGTCCTCATAGCTATTAATGGAGTCATAGGTTTCCTGATTCCCCAGATTGCCTGGCAAGCCCATTTGGGCGGGCTCATTACGGGCGCGCTGTGCGCAGCAGTCCTTGCCTACACTCCCCGCGGGCCCCGGCAGGGCTTCCTCCAGGCCGCCGGACTGATGGCCGTGCTGGCCCTGCTGATAGCCGTCAGCTGGGTGAGGATTTCCGTCTAGTCCCCGCCACGGCTGCCAAGCCGGCCCGAGCAGAAAAACCCTGGCCTCCGAAAGGACGCCAGGGTTTCTGCTTATCCACAGCAGTTATCCACATTGTTGGTAACTTACATCCCTGTAGTTCTCCGTTCGGCCCTTCAGCTACCGCGGAGTAGCAGGGATTTTGCGGTGCAGGTTCCATTCTTCTCCACATCTGTGGATAACTGTTGGGGATAGGGGTGTGCTTAAGTGGACAAACAGCCCGTAAAAAGCCGTTCTGTGGATAACGCGGTGAAAACCCCCTGGCACCACTGGTTCTCCCCGGGTCAGGGACGTCCCATCAACAGGGTTATGCACATTGTTAATAAAGAACAGCGGTGTAGTTTTTGGCTGTTTGCGCCGCTGCATCGCAATGTGCGGGCCACTGACCTTCCCATGAGTCCCGGCCTGTTTCCACACCTGTGGATAACTTGTGGGTATCCCGATGTTGGTAAGTGGATAAGCTTCAGGTGCCTACCTTTGCGCCTGAGCCCCTTCCCGACAGGAGAATTTATGACCGCCACTGCCCAGCACGTTTTCCTGGACAAGCAGCATCCTGCATTGTGGCGGGCCCTGAACGGATTGGGGCTCAAGGTCAAGGAGGCGGCCCAGGAAGCCGGCATCGAGGTCCGGACCATGGAGCTGCTTAATGTACGCATTTCGCAGCTGAACGGCTGCGCCTTCTGCCTGGACCTCCACGTCAGAGAAGCTGTCGAGGCGGGCGAGACCCCGCAGAGGCTGGCGGTACTTCCTGCATGGCGCGACACAGCACTTTTCACGGAGAAGGAACGTGCTGCACTGGCGTTGACCGAGAGCATCACGGAATTGCCTGGTCACGGTCCACAGGAGCACGAGGAGTCTTACGCCCGGGAGCACCTCACCGAGGAAGAGTTCTCCGTGGTGAGCTGGCTGGCCATCACGATGAACGCCTTCAACCGGGTTTCCATCACCAGCCACCACCCGGTCCGGCGTAAGCGGTAGGGCACCGCCTTGTCCTTGGGATTATCCACAGGTATTCCACACTGTTAATAAACGCATGTGCAGTGGGGATCGGCCGTGGCCGCCGTGTGAAAGGCGGCCACGCACGTACATGCGTCGGCAATGCGGCCGTTTATCCCCATTGTGGATAACTTTCCCAACAGCTGGGGATAAAAACAAAACCCTTAGCGGGCAGGAGCGGGCCAGATCCCGGAGGACCCGCGCCGGTGGCTCCCCACCAGGTGGGTGTCCACCATGCCGATCGCTTCCATCAGGGCAAACATGGTGGTGGGGCCGACGAAGGAGAATCCCTTTTTCCTCAGGGCCTTGGAGAGCGCAACGGATTCGGCCGACTGGGTGGGGATGTCCGCATGGACGGCGGGGTGCGGAGTGGAAGCGGGCTGGAACTGCCACACGAAGTCCACCAGCCCGCCGTCCTGGCGCAGCGCGAGGGTGGCTTGGGCGTTGTTGATGGCAGCACGGATTTTCAACCGGTTCCGGACGATGCCTGCATCCTGCATGAGCCGCTCAACGTCGGCGTCGGTGAACAGCGCAACCGCATCCGGGCTGAAACCGGCGAAGGCGTCACGGAACGCGGGGCGCTTGCGAAGGATCGTGGCCCAGGAAAGCCCTGCCTGGAAGCCCTCCAGGCAGATGCGTTCGTAGAGGCCTTGTTCGTCCCTGACCGGCAGGCCCCACTCGGTGTCGTAGTAGTCGCGCATGAGCGGGTCCGTGGACGCCCACGCGGGACGGGCGAGGCCGTCGTCACCTACCAGGACACCGGCAGCGTCAGGAGTCACGCTTTTCTCCTTTAGGATTACCTGCCGGGCCGGCCGGCCGGGAGTGGATCTCGTCCTTGAAGGGGCCTAGGAGCGCCAGCGGGTGGTCATGAGGAAGCCTACGATGGCGATGCCGAACCCGGCTACGATGTTCCACGATTCCCAGGCCTGGACGGGAAAGCGGCCTTCGCTGATGTAGAACGTGATGATCCAGAAGAGCCCGATGATCATCAGGCCGAACATAACGGGCTTGAACCATACCGGGTTGGGCTTGTACGCCTGGGAAGCAGTCTGCTGCGGGGTGCTGGCGGTCTTCTTGCGCGGCTTTGACTCGGGCACTGGCTCTCCTTGGCGGGCTGAGGCAAGATCGGCGGTCCGGCCTTGATATCCTGCAAGAAGGAAATTGCCAGCGGTCTGCGCGATCTTGGTCAAATCTGGATTCTTACTAGCAGCCAATTCTAGCCGTAGTTCAGGGGCCGCCGGTGCCCGTCGGAACCGCCCGGAGGAGAACGCGTGGTATTGCAGGAGAAGGCGAGGCAAGCCGCTGCGCCGCCTGCCGGCGTCGTTATACTGCGCGGAACGGTCCAGGTTATTGGCGAGCTGCTCATCACCGCCGGCATCATCCTCCTGTTGTTCGTGGCCTGGCAGCTGTGGTGGACCAACGTGGAATCAGACGCCAGGCAGAGCGAAGTGATCAAGGAATTCGCGCAGGATATTGCCGGCGCCGCCCCTTCCGCGCCGGCCGCTGCTGATCCTCCTGCCGCCGGTGAAGACTTCGGCGAGCCGGCAGTGGCTGCCGCGCCGGCCCACGCCGGCACGATCGGCATCATGTACATTCCCCGGTTCGGGGCGAACTACACGCGGCCGATTGTCCAGGGAACCAGCAGCGATGTGCTGGACACCCTGGGCCTGGGACATTACGGGACCACGGCCATGCCCGGCGCGGTGGGCAACTTCGCTGTCGCGGGGCACCGCCAGACCCATGGCGCAGTGCTGGACAACATCCACACGCTGGTTCCGGGGGACAAAATTTACGTCCAGACGAAAGACGGCTATTACGTCTACGTCTTCCGCAACAACCAGATCGTCATGCCGTCCCGCACCGACGTCCTGGAACCGGTGCCGACGCTTCCTGGGGTTACCCCCACCGAAAGATACCTGACCATGACAAGCTGCAACCCGCGCTTCGGCGCTGAAGAACGCATCATCGCCTACGCGCTGCTGGACAGTTGGCGCCCTGCATCAGCTGGTCCGCCCGCGGAAATCGCGGACCAGGTGGCTTCGGCGATCGGAAAGGGCTGATCATGTACGGCTGGATATTCCGCCATCTCCCAGGGCCGCTTTGGCTGCGGATTGTCACCTCATTGGTGCTCATTGCCGCCGCACTGGTATTGATGGTTCAGTTCCTTTTCCCCTGGATGTCCCACTACACCCAGTTCACCGACTCAACGATTGGTGCAGCAAGCCAGCCATGACCACAACCAAGATCCTCGTGGTGGATAACTACGACAGCTTTGTCTACACCCTGGTGGGCTACCTCCAGGAACTCGGCGCCGAAACCACCGTTGTCCGCAATGACGACGTCACCCTGGCGGAGGCCATTGAACTGGCGAGCACCCGCGACGGCGTACTGATCTCGCCCGGCCCCGGCAACCCGGCTGAAGCAGGAGTCTGCATCGAACTGATCAAGTGGTGCGGTGAGAACAGCGTGCCCATGTTCGGCGTCTGCCTGGGCCACCAGGCGCTTGCCGAGGCCTTCGGCGGCAAGGTGACGCACGCCCCCGAACTCATGCACGGCAAAACATCCCTGGTGCAGCACGTGGGAACCAGCGTGTTTTCCGGGCTCCCCTCCCCCGTCACCGCCACGCGGTACCACTCGCTGGCGGCCGTGCGGGAATCGATTCCGGACGTCCTGGAAATCACTGCTGAGACAGCAACGGGCGTGGTGATGGGCCTCCAGCACCGGACGGCGCCCCTGTGCGGCGTGCAGTTCCACCCGGAATCCGTGCTCACAGAGGGCGGCTACCAGATGCTGGGCAACTGGCTTGAGTCGCTGGGAATGAAGGGCGCGGCTGCCCGGGCAGCCAAACTGAGCCCGCTCATCCAGCGCTGAGCCGGCCCGTTCAGCACTGAATCCGATTGATGCAGCGCTGTGCCGGGCTTAGCCCTTTTTGGTGGAGGTCGGCGTCGGAGTAGGCGTTGGTGTGGGGCTTGGCGGGGGCGGCGGGGCTTTGGCCACCACGATGGTGACGGTCTTGCCCTGGTCCACGGCCGCGTTCACGGGGTCGCTTTGCTCCGTCACCCTGCCCGGCTCAACCTGGGCATTCTCGGCCTCAACGACGTTGGGCACCAGGCTCAGTTCCTTCAACGCCGCTTCCGCCTCTTCGCGGGTGCGTCCCCGCAGTTCAGGCATGGCTACCTTGCCGGTGGAAACCACCAGTTCGACGCTGGTTCCGACGCCCACCTTCTGGCCGGGCGCGGGGCTTGTGGTGATCACAATTCCGGCAGGCACGGTGGCACTGTTTGCCGTGGTGGTGGAGGGGGCCCCTACCAGTCCGCTTTGACGCAGGATATCCCGGGCCGCCGCCTCTGTTTTGCCCGGAAGGCTCTCAGGGATCATGACGGCGCTGGGGCCCTCTGAAATGTTGAGGATCACCTCGGCGCCGGGATCCAGCGAAGCACCGGACGCGGGATCGGTACCGATCGCCGTACCCTTGGCAACGGTGTCGTGCTGCGACCGGACAATCCGGGGCCGGAGCTCCGCGTTATACAGTTCCTGCAGCGCCGCCGACTCTGTCATGGCGGCCACTGCCGGGACCGTGATCTTGGGCGCTGCCGGAGCAGGGCGGTTGATAATGCTGTACAGCCACAGGGCGCCGCCTGCCAGGACAAGGAGCGTGAAGACCACCAGCGTGCCAATCCATGCACGACGACGGGACTTCTGCCGCGGGCTCCGCTCACGTTCCGGAGTCAGGCCCAGCGGCAACGCATCAGCTGACCGATGGTCATCGACGCCGGACGCGAAGGGAACCAGGGTTTCGTGGTCCTCGGCAGAGGAAGGGATAGCCGCCGGCAGCCGGCCGGTAGGTGCGTCGTCGAGGAAGCCTGCCCCTGCGGCGGGGAAGGCCTCGGTGGCCGGCGACGGGACATGGTCGTTGGGGTCCGTGGGCGCTTCGGAGGCCGGAACCGCCGGGACCGGGACGCCGGACCGTGCAGCGCGCAGGGCACGCCGGAACGCCGCAGCATCCTGGAACCGGTCATCCCGGTTCTTTTGCAGCGCCTTCGCCAGCACACTGTCCAGGGCAGGAGTCACATCGGGGTTGAGGCTGCTGGGAGGCTCGGGAATCTCCCGTACATGCTGGTAGGCCACGGACACCGGGCTGTCACCGACGAACGGCGGCCTGGACGTGAGCATTTCGTACAACAGGCAGGCAGCGGAATACAGGTCGCTGCGGGCGTCAACGGTTTCGCCGCGGGCCTGCTCGGGGGACAGGTACTGCGCGGTGCCCACCACGGCCTGTGTCTGCGTCATGGTGGCTGAAGAGTCGGCGATGGCGCGGGCGATGCCGAAGTCCATCACCTTCACCGAGTTGGTGTTTTCGCAGTACATGACGTTGGCCGGCTTGATGTCCCGGTGCACGATGCCGGCCTTGTGGCTGTATTCGAGGGCGCCGAGGACACCCAGGCAGTAGTCGATTGCCTGGTCAATGGTGACGTCATGGGCACGGATCAGGTCGCGGATGGTCTTGCCCTCCACGAATTCCATCACGATGTATGGCACGCGGACGTTGTCCTCCGAGCCATCGTGGACCAGGTGTTCGCCGGTGTCGTAGATGGCAACAATCGAGGAATGGTTGAGGGCAGCAACCGCCTGTGCTTCACGCTTGAACCTGGCCTGGAACTGCGGGTCACGCGCCATGTCCGGCCGAAGCAATTTCACGGCGACAGTCCGCCCCAGCCGGGTGTCCACTCCCCGGTAGACGTCCGCCATGCCGCCGCGGCCGATCAGGCCGCCCAGTTCATACCGGCCGCTGAGGACACGGCGGTTATCCACCGGGAGGCTGTCCTCGCGGTGCAACGGTGTGCGCGCTGACTCGTTCACTGGCTGTCCTGGCGGTTACGGCTTGCAGGTTGGCGGGGCGCCGGGCAGTTGGCCGGCGGTGCAGGCGGGCAGGGGCGATGCCACGGTGGGCGCCGCCACCGCCGACGTGGTGGGCGACGGGGCCGGCGCGGGAGCAGATGTGGTGGGTGCCGGCGGCGCTACGGCATAGACCACAGTAATGGGCGAGCCCTGGGGCACCAGGCCCGTAGGATTCAATTCTATGACCTTGCCCGGGCCATCCGCGGTACTCTCCTGCGGAATCACGGTGACGGCCAGCCCGAGCCCGGCAAGCTCCGCCTGAACCTTGCGATAGTCCTGCCCGAGGTAGGCGGCCGGGATGACATTGACCGTTTCCTGGGTGGGTGTGGGCGTAGGCGTGCTGCGCGTGGCCGTGGGCGTGGGCGACTGCGTGGTCCTGGTGGGGCTGGCACTGGTGCTCGCCGGGCTGCTTGTGGTTGCCCCGGAGGTGGCGTCATTCGAGGGGAAGAGAATGCCCCGCTGGCTGAGGAAGAAACCCACCAACGCGAACAGGAGCAGCAGGATTAACGCAATCAGAGGCCATGTCCAGGGACTGCGGCCTTTACGCTGCGGCTCATCGGCGGGCTCGTCGTCGTACGTTGTTTCTTCCGGAACCCACCTGCGCTCCGCAGCGAGGGCATTGGCCCGGGCAAGTGCGCCCTGGGGAGCGTCCGGCTCCGCCGCTGATGCCCCGGCAGCCCCGGCGGCTGCGCCGGCCGCACCCGCACCCAGCACCGGCAAAGCGGAGGTGGGGGTGGGCGAACTGTCGCGCTGGGCTCCGATGACGCCGGTGGGCGCTGTTGCGGTGTCCACGGGAGCCGTGATGGGGCCCGTGTTGTCGGCGTCAAAGAGGAGCATGCCGGGAACGGCGGCCCGGGCGGCGCTGATGTCGCCGTTCCGGATGGCCTCGGCTGCCTCTGCCAGCTTGATGGCGTTCTCCGGCCGGTTCTTTGGGTCCTTGGCAAGCATGGACATCAGGAGGGCGCGCACCGGGGTGGGAAGGGATTCCGGCAGCGGCGGCGGCGCATCGTTGACCTGGGCCAGGGCGATAGCGATCTGGGACTCGCCGGAGAAGGGACGGTGGCCGGTCAGGCACTCGTAGCCGATGACGCCGAGCGCATAGATGTCCGAGGAACCCGTGGCGGTCTGGCCGGTGGCCTGCTCAGGAGCAAGGTACTGGGCGGTGCCCATCACCTGGCCGGTCTGGGTGAGGGGAACCTGGTCAGCCAGGCGGGCGATGCCGAAGTCGGTGACCTTGACCCGTCCGTCAGGGGTGATCAGGAGGTTGCCGGGCTTCACGTCGCGGTGCACCAGGCCCTGCGCGTGGGCAACGGACAGCGCACGGGCGGTTTGCGCAATGATGGACAGCGTGCGGTCCGGGGACAGGACCTGCTCGTGCTCGATGATGTTGCTCAGGGGCTGGCCGGGGACCAGTTCCATGACCAGGTAGGCGGATCCCTCCTCCTCGCCGTAGTCGAAGACGTTGGCGATGCCCACGTGGTTCAGGAGTGCGGTGTGGCGGGCCTCGGCGCGGAAACGCTGGAGGAACCCGGGATCGCCGGTGTACTCCTCCTTCAGCACCTTGATGGCGACGATGCGGCCCAGGACGAGGTCTTTCGCTTTCCAGACTTCGCCCATGCCGCCGATCGCGATCCGCGTGGTCAGCTGGAATCTGCCGCCGAGGGTGATTCCGGTTGTAGGCCTCACTTATTCAACACCGCCTCAAAAATTCTCTTCGCGTTCGGACTGGTTAGCTGGGCTCCCGTGGTGATGTCCACGCCTTCCATGACGATCGTGACACCCACCTGCGGGTTGTTTGCGGGGGCAAAGCCGGTGAACCAGGAGTTGTTGGTGCCGTTCCCCAGTTCCGCGGTTCCCGTCTTGCCGGCCACCTGGACACCGGGAACGGCTGCCCTGTTGGCGATGCCTTCACTGACGGCACTGACCATCCACTCGGTGATCTGGTTTGCAATATCCGGGGTGGTGGAGGTCCGCAGCTGCTGGGGCCGGGGTTCGTCGATGACCCGCAGGTCCGGAGAGCGCAGGGTCTTGACCAGGGTGGGCCTCATCTGGACGCCGTCGTTGGCAATCGCCGCGGTCATCAACGCAACCTGCAGCGGCGTGGCACGGACGTCCTTCTGGCCGATGGCGGACTGGGCCAGCCCGGGAGCGTCCAGGTCATCCGGGAAGCCGTTGCCCCGGGCATAGCCGAGCTTGATCTGGTCACCCATGTCCTCACCGAAACCGAACTTTTTCGCCTGCTCTGCGATGGCGTCCCGGCCCAGGTCCAGCGCAATGCTGGCGAACGGGGTGTTGCAGGACTGTTGCAGCGCGAAGGCGAAGGTCGCCGTGTCCCGGGTGTAGCAGTTGCCGCCCGCATAGTTGGGAAGCTTGTACTGGATTCCCTCGAACGGCATTTCCGCAGGGTTGGGCAGCACGCTGTCCTTGTTGTACTTCCCCGATGCAAGCGCCGCGGCGGTGTCCACCAGCTTGTAGACCGAACCGGGAGCCAGCAGTTCCCCGGTGGGTCCGCTGACGTTCTGGTTCAGGTTGATGCCGGGGACCTTGAGCAGTTCGTTGATGTTGGCGGTCTCGGCGTTCGGATCCTGGATGGCGATCAGGTTCGGATCGTAGGAGGGTTTGGAGACCATGGCAAGGATGGCCCCGGTTTTGGGATTGGTGACCACGATGGACCCGCGCTGCCCGTCCGGGATCAGGCTGTAGGCGAGCTGCTGGATTTTGGGGTCAATGGTGAGCTCCACCGACGCGCCCTTGGGCTGGTTCCCCAGGAAGAGCTGGCCCACGCGGTCCAGGAACAGCTGGTCCGAGTTGCCGGTGAGTACTTCACCCATTGCCTGCTCCAGGCCGGTGGCACCGAAATTCTGCGAGAAGTATCCAGTGATTCCTGCGTAAAGCTCCGGCTGCGGGTAGGTCCGCTGGAACTTGCAGGTTTCCGACGTGCCTTCGACCGATTCTGCCACCGGAGTGCCGCCCACGATGATGGCCCCGCGGTCGTTGCAGTAGTTCTGCAGGATGGCACGCTGGTTCCACGGGTTGGCCTTGAGCTCATCGGCTCCCACCACCTGGACGTAGCTGATGGCGCCGAAGATGAGGGCGAACATGGCGACGGCCGCCACCCATGAATGCCGTATTGCCTGGTTCACGAGTGCTTCACCGCCTCAGTAGGAGTATCAATGCCCATCGAATCTGCTGCCTCGCCCGGCCGCAGCGGTGTGGTGTCCACCGGGCCGCGGGCTGTATGGGAAATCATCAGGAGCAGGCCCACAATGATCCAGTTGGCCAGCAGCGACGAACCGCCGGCTGCAAGGAACGGCGTTGTCAGGCCGGTCAGGGGGATGAGCCGCGTGACCCCGCCGATCACCACGAAGCACTGCAGCGCCACGGCAAAGGAGAGGCCGCAGGCGAGGAGCTTTCCGAACGCGTCACGGGTGCCCAGCGCGGCCCTGAACCCGCGCGTGAACAGCAGCAGGTACATCAGTACGACGGCGAACAGGCCCACCAGGCCGAGTTCCTCGCCAAGGGACGCGATGATCATGTCGCTGTTGGCGAACGGGACCAGGTCCGGGCGGCCCTGCCCCAGTCCGGTTCCCACCAGTCCGCCGTTGGCCATGCCGAAGAGCCCCTGGACAATCTGGCCGCTTCCGCCCGGTGAGCGGTCGTAGACCTCCGGAGTGAAGGCGTTGAGCCAGCCGTCGATCCGGAGTGCAACGTGGGAGAAGACCTGGGCGGCGATGAAGCCGCCGCCAAAGATGAGGGCCAGGCCGATTACTACCCAGCTGATGCGGCTTGTGGCCACGTAGATCATCACGATGAACAGGCCGAAGAAGAGCACCGATGAACCAAGGTCCCGCTGGAAGATGAGCACGCCGATGCTGACCAGCCAGGCCGTGATCATGGGGCCCATGTCCTTGAACCGCGGGAATTGCAGCGGACCGACTTTGCGGCCGGCCAGGAGGATCAGGTCGCGGTTGGATGAAAGGTAACCGGCAAAGAATATGGCGAGGGTGATCTTGGCGACCTCGCCGGGCTGGAACGTCATGGGACCTAGTCGGATCCAGACGCGGGCGCCCAGGATCTCGCCGGCACTGATACCGGGGATCAGCGGCAGGACCAGGAGGACGGCGCTGGCCGCCAGGGAGATGAAGGTGAACCGGCGGAGCACGCGATGGTCCTTAAGCAGCCAGATAACAGCGATCGCAACCGCCATTGCGATGAGGGTCCACCGCAGCTGGTTGTTGCCTGTGTCGTCGCCGGGCGCGTCGAGGCGGTGGATCATGGCCAGCCCGAGTCCGTTAAGGGCGACCACCAGCGGAAGTATTACCGGGTCGGCATACTTGGCGCGGAAGCGCAGGACCGCGTGGAAAACCAGGGAGGCAACGGCGAGGAGGCTGGACTGGAACCAGAAATCCGAGTCAAAGGCCTTTTCCTGGTCGACGCCCACCAGCATGTTGGCGCCGATGCCGACGGCCAGGGCCAGCAGGAGCAGTGCGAGTTCGACGTTCCGCCGTGGCTTGGGAATGGTGCTGAGCTGGCTCATGGGACCGCCTTGCAGGTGACGGTGGGGCTGGGGGACGGGCTTGCCGGAGCGGCGGTGGCATCCGGGGCCGGTGCAGGTGCGGCCGGGTCCGTAGGGGCCGGCGCCGGTGTGGATGCTCCAGGTGACGCGGAAACTGTTGGACACCCTTCCTCTGGGGAGGTGGTCCCGGTGAGTTCGAGGTTCTTCACGATCCGCTGGGCATCGTAGAGGTCATGGGCGGGCACGGTCTGGCGCACGCGCTGCTGCGAGAACGGGGGCAGGGAATCCATCCGGATTTCTGTGACGGTTTCAAGGCTGGAAAGGCCGATGGGGCCAAGGCGCTGCGAGACGCCGTTGAAGATGGCGACGCGGGAGTCGTACTCGCCGACGTAGTAGCGCGTCTGGGTCCAGGCATACCCCAGCCAGAGGCCCACTGTCAGGGCCACCAGCACGGATGCGGCGATCGCCCAGGTAATCCAGCGCCGCGGCTTGAGCGGCACCACGTTGTCATCAGCCTCGGTGCCGGACTGTTCTGCCCTGTGGGTGAGGAGGGTGGCTGCCCGCCGCGCCACGGTGCGTCCGGCGATGGTGGGAATGGATCCGGATTCTGCGGCCGCTGCCGCTGCACCCACGAGTTCGTGGGGTCGCGAGGCGAGTTCGTCCCGCAGGACCTCAGCGGACAGGTGTTCGCCCAGGTGCGGGTCGGTGGAGCCCGGTTCCACTGAGCGGGGTACATGGACGTCCCTGGAAGGGACGTCCATGGAAGGTCCGGCAGCGGCCGGACCGGCGCTGGCTGCTGGGTGGCTGACCGCGCCGGGGCCCTTGTCAGGGCTTTCCGTGCCGGACGTGTTCATGCCGGGAGCTTTGGTGCCCTCAGCCGGATCCTGCGGCCCTGCGGGGGGCGGTGCTGCCGGCTGGACTGCTGCGGCAGGGGCTGCGGCGATGGCTGTGGAAGGGATGACTTCGACGGCGGCGGTTCTGACGTCGTCGGGCGTTTCCTCGACAATTTCCACCATGACCACTGTGACGTTGTCCGGCGAGCCGGCTTCGAGGGTCAGGTCCACGAGGGTTTCCACGCACTCGCGGAGGTCCTTGGTTTCCCGCACCGTCCGTTCCACGGCGTGGCCGGCAACGTAGTTGAGCCCGTCGGAGCAGAGCAGCCAGCGGTCGCCGGGGCGGACGTCCAGGATATCGAGATCGAGTTCCGGGCTGGCGTCCACGTCGCCAAGGACGCGCATCAGGACGTTTTTGTGCGGGTGGCTTTCGGCCTCCTCAGGGCGGAGCCGGCCTTCGTCGATGAGGCGCTGGACAAAGGTGTGGTCCACGCTGACCTGCTTGAATTCGCCGTCGCGCAGGAGGTAGGCCCGGGAATCGCCGATGTGTGCAAAGTAGAGCTTGCCCCCGGCCAGCAGGAGCGCCGTGACGGTGGTGCCCATCCCCGCCAGTTTGGGGTTCTGGTGCACGAGTTCGGAAAGCAGGGAGTTGGCCGTCTGGATTTCGTCGGCAAGGACGGTGCCGGCGTCGCCGTCGTAGTCGCCGCGGTCCAGGTGGATCATGTCCAGGACAGTGGCGGCGGAGGCTACGTCGCCGCCCGCGTGGCCGCCCATGCCGTCCGCGACGACGGCGAGGTGACGTCCCACGTAGGCGGAGTCGTCGTTCTTTGAGCGGATCCGGCCTACGTCGGAGCGTGCGGCGTAGCGCATGATGAGGGGCCGCTGCGCGGGCCGGGGCCCGTTGGCGGGGGTTTGCGTGACGGCCACGGCTATGGCCTCAATTCGATGACCGTCTTGCCGATTCTCACGGGAACCCCTGGCTCAACCGGCAGGGCACGGGTAAGTTGCTGGTCCGCCAGGTAAGTTCCGTTCGTGGACCCCAGGTCCTCGATGAACCAGCGGCTGCCTTGGGGGAACAGCCTGGCGTGGCGGCCGGACGCGTAGTCGTCCTCCAGGACCAGGGTGGCTTCCTGGGCGCGGCCCAGGAGGATGGGGCTGGCAGCCAGCGGAAGGGTGGTTCCCTTGAGTGGACCTTCGACGACGACCAGCTGGTGCGCCTGCTGCTTCGCTGGCTGGGGAGGGGCTTCAGCAAGCTCCGGGTTCCTGCGGACCTGGCGCTGGGTGGGCGCGCCGGAGGCTGCCTTCCGGCCCACCATGAGGTCCCGGCGCATGGCTGAGACGATGCTGAAGATCAGCACCCAGAGGAGCAGGAGGAAGCCGAACCGCAGGACGGTGATGGTGAGGTCGCTCATGTGCGGCCACCCGTGCTTGCAGGCAAAAGGCGGAAGATGATTTTTGTCCGTCCCATAGTGATGGTGGAGCCGTCAGTGAGTTCGGTGCTCCCTGACACCTTCTGCCCGTTGACATAGCTGCCGTTGGTGGAACCCATATCCACTGCGCTGGTCACGCCGTTGGCCGTGCGGATTTCCAGGTGGCGGCGGGACACGCCCGTGTCTTCGACATGGATGTCGGCTTCGGACGACCTGCCAAGGACGATGGATGGAGCGTTGAGGGAGTAACGCTGCCCGTCGATATCCAATACGGGCTGAAGCCGTACCGGCTGGCGGCTCGGAGCGGCCGGCAGATTGGGGCGTTGTGGCTGGCCTGCGGGTGCGCCCTTCGATTTCTCGGTTGAAGAGAGGATTTCGAAGTTGCCGGCGCGCAACTCGGCGTCCCGGCGGAAGGAAATCCGTACCGGGCCCTGAAGGGTGTAGCCCTGGCTGCGGACGTGGTTGATGACTACGTCGCAGAGTTCCTCGGCCAGCGGGGTTCCCCATTCCTGGGCCCGCTTGAAGTCGTCATCGCTGAGCTGCACATCGAAAACGTTTGGGGCGAGTGTCCGGCCGGCGGCCACAGTCAGGGCCTTGTGGTCAACTTCCCGGCGCAGCCTGCTGGCGATCTCCACAGGTTCGACCTGGGCGCGCGAGCCGGTAGAGAAGACGCCCCGGACAGCCTTTTCAATGCCGCGTTCAACCTTGTCCAGCAGACCCATGGTTCTTCTCCTTTCCCCCCAGCCGCGGGGCAGTTTTCGTTCCGGAACTTCACCCGCAGTGCAGCTCGCAAGTCAGCGGTGTGCCTGCCTGCAGCAGCCACTCCTACATCAGATACTACTGGGCAGGGCTGTGAATGACCTTAATCAGCAACGCCCGGGGGCCGCCAAAAGTTCAGTCTGTTGCCGGGCCTTGCCTGGGCCGGCGGAGGCCAATTGGTGTTTTCCGTCCACCTTCCGTTATGCTTGATCTCGCTGCTTTTACAAGGTAACGGATCCGGGAAACCGGCCGGAACTTGGTGAAAGAAGTTGCGCGCGAGTGGCGGAACGGCAGACGCGCTGGCTTCAGGTGCCAGTATCCGAAAGGGTGTGGGGGTTCAAATCCCCCCTCGCGCACGCAAAGAACTAAAGAGCTCCGGTCGAGAGACCGGGGCTCTTTTTGCGTTAACGCGCCGATCCTGGGGTTGTTCGCGAATCCGGGCCTTGAAGGGTTGGATCCGCGAACAAGCTGAGGTTTCGTGCCCGATAGCCAGGCGGCACGCCAGGTTACGGCCGCGCGGAAGCCTTGAACCGGCGTCGTGAATTGGCCAGGTGGCTGCGCATGGCAGCCGCTGCGGCAGCCTCGTCACCGTCCGCAATGGCCTCCGAGATGGAGCGGTGCTCCTGGACCACCTGGTCGAAGTGGTCCCGGGCGTAATGCTCGACGCCGGTCATGAGGCGGGTGCGCGGCATCGCGATCATCGTTTGGCCAAGCGCCGCCAGGCAGTCGGAGTAGTAGGGGTTGCCGGAGGCCGCGGCAACGGCGCGGTGGAACTCGAAATCCGACTTCATGGCGCGGGCGGGGTGCCCCGCGCTGGCGGTGAACTCCTCAAGGGCCGCGGTGACGGCGCGCAGCTGCCGCTCGGTGTGGTTCCGTGCGGCCAACGCGGCGGCTTCGGTTTCCACGCCCATACGGAACTCCAGCAGGTGGACCCGGTCCTCCATGGTGGTCACGGGACGGGCCCCGGGTGCTGCCTGGGGCCGGTCCGTCGGCGGCGTGAGGGCGAAGCTTCCCCGCCCCCGCTCGGTTTCAACAAGCCCCTCGGCCTGGAGCCGGGTCAGCGCCGCGCGGACAACCGTCCGGCTGACGCCGAAGTCGCTGATGAGGGTGTTCTCGCTGGGGAGCTTCTCACCCGGCTGGATGACGCCGTCAACAATGCGGTTGCGAAGGTCAGCGGCGAGGTCCGCGGTGAGGTTCCGGCTCATGGCTTCAAGGTTACGCGCCGAACTCCACGGTTTCGGTGGTCCAGGCACGTGCCTGGTCGCTGAGGGTGACGCCGAGGCCCGGGCGGTCCGGGACGATCATCCGGCCGTCCTTGGTTTCGAGCCGCTCATTGAACAGCGGGTCGAGCCAGTCGAAGTGTTCCACCCAGGGCTCGCGCGGGTAGGCGGCGGCCAGGTGGAGATGGATCTCCATGGCGAAGTGCGGGGCAAGGCCCAGCCCGCGCTCGTCGGCCAGGGCGGCGAGGCGGAGGAACTGGGTGATGCCGCCGACGCGGGGGGCGTCGGGCTGGATGATGTCGCAGCCGTCGGCGTTGATGAGGCCCTTGTGTTCGGCCACAGACGCCAGCATTTCACCGGTGGCGATGGGGGTGTCCAGGACGTTGGCCAGGTGGGCGTGGCCCTCGAAGTCGTAGGCGTCCAGGGGTTCTTCGATCCAGATCAGGTTGAACTCCTCGAGCTGGCGGCCCATTCGAAGGGCGGTTGCCCGGTCCCACTGCTGGTTGGCGTCCACCATCAGCGGGACATCCCAGCCGATGTGTTCGCGGATGCCTGCGACGCGGCGCAGGTCCTCTTTGCTGTCGGGGAGGCCCACTTTGACCTTGATGCCGCCGATGCCTTCCTCGAGTGACTGGGTGGCCCGGGCCTTCACTTCCTCGAGGGTGGCGTTCAGGAAGCCGCCCGACGTGTTGTACGTCTGCACGGAGTCGCGGTACGAGCCCAGGAACTTGGCCAGCGGCAGGCCGGCCCGCTTGGCTTTGAGGTCGTAGAGGGCGATGTCGATCGCGGCCAGTGCTTGGGTGGCGACGCCGGACCGGCCCACTGAGGCTCCGGCCCACAGCAGCTTGGTGTAGATCTTCGCAATGTCGTTGGGATCCTCGCCGATGACGCCCTCGGCCACTTCCCTGGCGTGTGCATACTGCGCCGGCCCGCCGGCCCGCTTGGAGTAGCTGAATCCGACGCCGGTGTGCCCCAGCTCCGTGGTGATTTCCGCGAACAGGAAGACCACCTCCGTCATGGGCTTCTGCCTGCCCGTGAAGACCTTGGCATCGCTGATGGGAACAGCGAGGGGAAGGCGGGCGGTAGACAGCTTGACGTGCCGGATCAGGTCGACGGTACTCACGGTTTCTCCTTTGGGCGGGGCCGGGCTCCTTTGCCCGCCAACTTAGGATATAAGCGCGCTACTTGTATTACAAGTGGTATTTCGTTTAGGTTGCTCAGTCCTTGGCCGGGCGCAAGGTGCTGGTAGACAGATTTACCGCTGATTCCTTAACAACGCGGGCCAGAACGGACTTCGCAACAACGGCTGCGGCACGCCGATCCGCCTCCGCAGCATCGAATTCGACAAGGGCCCACGATCTAAAGCATCAGGTTGGCCACGGAGGCGTTTCGTCGGTGAAGACCAGAGGACAACTGTGGTGTCCCCGTCCAGTCGAAGCCTCCTGAGCCTAAATGCTGTCAGGATGAAATCTAAGACTCGTTGAGAACCCTGTCTGGGAAGGGGCGAACCTGCTCTTTTCTGACGTCGGATGACTGGTCGCCTGACGTCAGGTTGGGGTGTAACTCATGCGGAAAGGCGAATAGCCGGGTTCATTGGGACTCATCAATTTGGGGCGAAACTATTTTGATTGGACTGCGGAGTTCGCGCGGGTCAGTGCGTCGGCGCTGGCGAGGGCAGGGAATCTGATTCCTTGTGAGGAGTCTTTCGTGCGTTCATTGACGAGACTCATGGATCATGCCGCATGGCACTTCCTGGTCCACGCGGACTGTGTATTTGCCGTAAGCGCGTTGTATCACCAGAATGCCCTGCCTGCGCTCTAAAGCCGCGGGTATAAGCGTGTTGACGGCATGGGTAAGCTTCTCGTCTTTGCTTCAGGGCTCCTCCGCAGTCAAAACTTCAAGGGAAAGCGGTAGCGCCGAGTTCAGGAGATGGTCGATAGCCATTAGCGGGAAGGCGGCGTTGGCTACCGAGACTTGGGGACCAAGGGCCATGGGTTCTCCTTTGCTGGTTCGATCGCTCGGTCGTAGTTACTTCGATGTGCTCTGTGACGGAACGTGGGAGCAGGCGGTTCGCCAGATATAGCAGCAGCCGCCAGTGCTCGGGGAGGGGAGTGGCTCATCCTAGCTTCGCGTTCCGAAGGTTGGGTTTGCTGAGGTTGGCCACGCGTTCGGGGCTCAGGAGTTCCTGGAGCTGGGCGTCGGTGAGGAGCCCGTGTTCCAGGACCAGTTCAGCCACGCCCTTGCCGGTGGCAAGCGCCTCCTGCGCGATGGCGGTGGCGGTGGCGTAGCCGAGGTGGGGATTCAATGCGGTGACCAGGCCGATTGACTGCTCCACGGTGCGGCGCAGGTGTTCGGTGTTGGCGGTGATGCCGCGGATGCAGCGGGCCGTAAGGGTGCGGCATGCTGCTTCGAGGTGGGAGATGCTCTTGTGGAGGCTGTGGACGATGATGGGTTCGAAGGCGTTGAGCTGCAGCTGCCCGGCCTCGGCGGCCATGGTGATGGTGACATCGTTGCCGATCACCTCGTAGGCCACCTGGGAGACCACTTCCGGGATGACCGGGTTGATCTTGCCGGGCATGATGGACGATCCGGACTGGACGGCCGGCAGGTTGATCTCGCCGAAGCCGGCGCGGGGGCCTGAGGAGAGCAGGCGGAGGTCGTTGCAGATCTTGGACAGCTTGACCGCCACACGCTTCAGCACGCCGGACAGGTGCACAAAAGCGCCCACGTCCTGGGTGGCTTCAATGAGGTCGACGGCGGTCACCAGCGGCAGTCCGGTGACCTCCGCAAGGTGCCGGCAGGCCGTTGCGGCGTAACCGGCCGGGGCATTCAGGCCGGTGCCGATGGCGGTGGCCCCGAGGTTGATCTCGTGGATCAGCAGCTCTGCCTCCGCCAGGCGCAGCCGGTCCTCGCCGATGGTGACGGCGTAGCTGCCGAACTCCTGGCCCAGGGTCATGGGGACGGCGTCCTGCAGTTGGGTGCGGCCCATCTTGACCACGGTGCGGAATTCCATGGCCTTGGCAGCGCAGGCATCCTCGAGTTCTTCGAGTGCAGCCAGCAGCTCCCTGGCGGCGAAGATGGTGCCCAGCTTCACGGCCGTGGGGTACACGTCGTTGGTGGACTGGCTGAGGTTGACGTGGTCGTTCGGGTGCAGCCGCGCGTAGTCACCCTTGGGGTGGCCAAGGATTTCCAGCGCCCGGTTGGCGATGACCTCGTTGGCGTTCATGTTCGACGACGTCCCGGCACCGCCCTGGACCACGTCCACCACGAACTGGTCGGCAAGCCGTCCGGCCATGACATCCTGGCAGGCCTGTTCGATGGCTTCGGCGCGTTCGGCGTCCAGCAGGCCAAGCTCGCGGTTGGTGCGCGCGGCGGCCAGTTTCACGGCGGCAAGGCCCCGGACCAGGTGCATGTTGGAGGAGAGCTTCTGCCCGGTGATGGGGAAGTTTTCCACGGCCCGGAGCGTGTGCACGCCCCAGTACGCCTGGGCGGGTACGTCCCGGTCGCCGAGCAGGTCGTGTTCGGACCGCGTTTCCGCTGCCACTTCGGTGGCGTCGAGAGTAGTTGGGGTGGCCATGAGTTCCTTAGATCTTCGTTGACCGGCATAGATCGGAGTTCTGCGCAGGGAATGGACATGGTTGGTGCGGAGAGGGTGAAGGTCAGGTCATCCTTGGAGGCCCGTAGTTCATCCATGCCGAAATGTTAATCTTGCCGTGGTCGCGTCTGACTTTCGGAGACTGAAAGCGGGCTCGCGGGCAGGGGGGGAGGCCACGGACCATCAGGCCTCCCCCTCGACTTGCCGCACCTGAGTAGTCGTTCGTCCTTTCGCGGTCCTTATGTCATTGCATCGGGCCCGGGATGTCAGCAGGGCTTAGACATACGCAGCGTGTGTGGTGCCGTAGGCGAGGTAGTGGCGTTGGATCGCGATATGGTCCGCGAGGTATTTGGCGTCGTGCCAGACGCCCCAGATGAAGCTGGAGCCTCGGCGTGATTGCCATGGCAATCCGAGGAAGTAGACGCCCGGTTCAGATGAAACGCCCTTCAGGTGTTTTGGTCGGCCGTCCGCGTCGAAGGCATCTACCTGGAGCCACCCATAATCGACGCCGAAGCCTGTCGCCCAAACGATGGAGGTCACGCCGGATTTGGCCAGTTTAAGTTCCAGGATCGGCTCTCTGAGACACTGTGGGTCAGGAGCGATGACATGCGCCTCGGGCTCCTCGGGGAGATCAAGGCCGTTATCGGCGATGTAGGCATCTGCTTCCGCGAGCATGGACAGGTAGTCGGCGTCGCCGGCGGCGATGTTCCCGGCCAGGTCCGGCGCGAAGCTGATCACGCCGTTGTCGAAGGACGACGCCCTGCCGACGAGCGTGATGCCGCTGGCCGCGAGGTGGCGGAAATCGACCGTCTTGCCGCCGTGGGCCCCGCTCACCGCGATGGTGACGTGGCCCGCGCCGGCAGGGGGAGTCGGGGCCTCCCATTTGTTGAGTACCCCGAGCCACCAGGTGAAGTCGCGGCCGCGGTAGCTACGCGGAGGCCGGCCGTGAGGTCCGACTGACAGGAACACGTCCCGTCCGGACCGGCGCAGCTCGTCGGCGATCTGGGTCCCGGACGACCCGGCCCCTACAACCAGCACGTTCCCGGCGGGGAGTTGTTGCGGGTTGCGATACGCACTGGAATGAATCTGACAGAGCCCCGATTCGGCGGGGACAAGGGCGGGAATACGGGGGTGCTGGAAGGGCCCCGTCGCAGCGACAACATAGCGGGCGTCAACCGGGCCCGAAGAGGTCTCCACATGGAAGCCGGGCTCGCCCACCTTCCGACGGACAGAGAGCACTTCGGTGCCACATCGGATCGGGGCGTTGTACTTCTGGGCGTATGCCTCGAAGTAGTCCGCGAGCCGGTCCTTGCCCGCGAAATCGTCGCCCGCCAGATCATCGAATTCCAATCCGGGGAAACGGTCGTGCCATGCCGGCCCGTTGGCCACGAGCGAATCCCACCGCTCGGAGCGCCAGCGCTCGGCGATGCGACCGCGTTCAAGCACCAGGTGGGGCACGCCATGCGCGCTTAGGTGCTCACTCATGGCCACACCGGCCTGCCCTGCACCGACGACGAGGACCTCGGTGGCCTCGGGTTTGTGGATCGACATTTCAAATCTCCGCTCGCTGTGCGGTCATTCTTTGACCGGGTAGTTCACCACCAGCAAAGCGCTAGGTGCGGCGCATCGTCCAATATGCATTGACGCGGTAGGGCATCTGCTAGGCAGATAAAGTCAGTTTTTTGGATCAAAACAATGAATTTCAAGCGAGTTCTGGCTGCATCTGCTGTGGAGATGCAGTTGCTGCGTTTTCGCTTCTTTACAGGGGGAAGTGCATTCCGAAGGATTGGTGTTCCGAGATACTGCGGAAATCGATGAGCGAGGATACATCACCCATGAGCACCCATGTGCGGCTAAGAATGTTCAACACCAAGGAAACCTACCCGGAGCAGAATCTGGACAATGACCTGTGCCAGGCTGTCGTCGCGAACGGTGTGGTGTATCTGCGCGGGCAAATCGGGCAGGACCTCGACACGCGGGAGTCCGTTGGCATCGGGGACGTTGCCGCGCAGGCGGATAAGGCCATGGCGAACATCAAGATGCTCCTGGAAGAGGCTGGCAGCCGGCTTGAGGACATCGTTAAGGTGACGGTTTACATCACCGATCCGCGCTACAGGGAGGACGTGTACCGCACCATGGGTTCGTGGCTCAAAGGGGTCTTTCCGGTCTCGACCGGGATTGTTGTCCAGGCACTCGCCAGGCCGGAATGGCTCGTTGAGATCGACGCCACAGCCGTGATCAGTGAAAGCCCGGCGCCGTGACCTTCTCCTTGCTGCTTCGCGACCCAGCCACGGGTGAGTTCGGCGCCGCAATTTCCTCGTCCTCGCCTGCCGTTGCCGCCCGTTGCGTGCACCTGGCTGACGGCGTGGGCGGGGCGAATTCCCAGAATGTCACCGATCCGCGTCTTGGCGCCCAGCTCGTTGAGCGGTTGCGCTCCGGGTCGTCCGCGACGGAGGCGCTCGACGCTGTCGTTTCAGGAGCCGACCAGGCCACTATCGGCTACCGCCAGTTGCTGGTGCTTGACGCAGCCGGCCGGGCGGCGGTCCATTCCGGCACTCAGGCACTCGGTATTTACGGGTCGGCGGTCCGCGAAAATGCGGTCTGCGGGGGCAACATGCTCGCATGCCCCGACGTCCTCGAGGCCATGATTGAGGCTGCACTTACTACCGCGGGGCGAATCGAAGAGCGGTTGTATGCGGCATTGCGTGCCGCCCTCACTGCCGGCGGGGAGGAAGGGCCGGTACATTCTGCCGGTTTGTCCGTGGTCGGTGATGCCGGATGGCGGGTTACTGACCTGCGGGTCGACTGGTCCGAGGATCCGATCGGCGAGCTGGGCCGGGTGCTGGATGTCTGGCTGCCGCAGCGTGATGACTACATCTCACGCGGCACCAATCCGGGGGTTGCGCCGTCTTACGGGGTACCGGGCGATGAATGATGAGTTCAAGGACCGGATCGCTGCGAGACTTGCCGAAGTGGAGGCCGAGCTCATCGGCCTGTCCAACCAGTTGCATTGCGATCCGGAGACTGCCTGGCAGGAGCACCGCTCCTCGGCTGCCGTGGCGGCGCTCCTCGCCCGCCACGGATTCGCTGTCGAGCAACCCTATCTTGGCCTTGAGACGGCATTCCGGGCCGTGTTCAGACCCCGGGAGAACGATGGTTTCACCGTTGGGTTCCTCGCCGAATATGACGCGCTCCCGGGTCTGGGGCACGCGTGCGGACACAATCTCATCGCGGCGATGTCGGCAGGGGGTGCGATTGCCCTGGCCGCTGTTGCGGCGGAGGCTGGAGTCACGGTCGAGGTGGTCGGAACGCCGGCCGAGGAAGGCGGCGGCGGAAAGATCGAACTGCTCGAGCGCGGGGCTTTCACAAACCTCGACCTTGCCCTGATGGCTCACCCGGCTCCGGTGGACGTTGCTGAGGCCAGGCCTTTTGCGGTGGCGCACTGGCACATCCGGTATACAGGCAAAGCAGCCCACGCGGCCGCATACCCGGAGCGTGGCGTCAATGCCAACGATGCGTTTATGGTGGCGCAGCTGGGCATCGCCCTGCTGCGTCAGCAGCTTCCGTCAAGTGTGCGGGTGCATGGCGTTCAGACTTACGGGGGAGAGGCTCCCAATGCGATCCCGGGGCGGACCGAAGGGCGCTGGTACGTCCGGGCGGAGACCACGGCCGAACTGCTGGAAGTCGAGGAGCGTGTGCTCAGATGCTTCAAAGCAGGGGCGCTGGCCACCGGTGCCGAGCTGACAGTGACCCCGGAAAGCAAGCGTTACGCCGAGATGCGCACAGATGAAAAAGCGCTGGACTTTTATCGCCGCAATGCCATCCGGACCGGGCGCAGCTTTGCCGTGGACCCGATGGCCGCGGCCATGAACCGCGCCTCCACGGACATGGGCAATGTCTCTCAAATAGTGAACGCGATCCACCCCTACGTGGGGGTTGGATCCGAGGCAAGCAACCACCAGCCTGGGTTCGCGGACGCGTGCGTGGGCCCTGGCGCTGAGCGGGCATTGCGAGACGGGGCCACGGCCCTCGCGTGGACCGCACTGGACGTCGCGCTCCAGCAGCCCTAGATTCATGTTCATTTGCGCTGAAGTGGACGGATTACATCTGCATAGCTGATGTTATGGTCGGTCAATGGATGTCACGCTCACACAACTGCGGTACTTTACGGAGGCCGCCGCGCGGCTGTCGATGACGGCGGCGGCGGCCCGGCTTAATGTCGCTCAGTCGGCGGTCTCGACCGCGGTTGCTCAGCTTGAACGGGCAGTTGGCGCGCAGTTTTTCATACGGCAACGCTCGAAAGGGCTGGTCCTCACGCCCGCGGGTGAATTGTTCGTTAAGGATGCCCAGGAGCTTCTCGCCCAGCTTGAGGAGGCCCTCGACCGCGCCCGCGAGGAGCAGGTCGCCCTGGAGGGCAGCGTCCGCCTTGTGTGCTTCACGACGCTCGCACCCTTCCTGTTGCCCGGACTCCTGGCGCGGCTGAGCCTGATGCACCCCGGATTAAACGTCGAGGTCACTGAGGCGGATGCCGCCGGGTGCGCGTCAGCCCTCATGACGGGCAAGGCTGAACTTGCGATCTGCTACGACTATGGCCTGCCCGAGGGGGTCAGGACGAGTCAGGTGGACACCACCCGACCCTACATTGCCCTCCCGGAGGCCCACCGCCTTGCGACGCGCAGCTCCATTGATCTGCAGGAGCTTGCCGAAGAACCCTTCATCCTGCTCGACCTCCCCCAGACACGGGAACTGATGCTGGGGATTCTTGCCGGCGCCGGCCTTGAACCCACCGTACGGTTCCGCTCCGGCAGCTTCGAGACGGTGCGCACCTTTGTGGCCAACGGACACGGGTTTTCGATCCTCCATCAGCGGCCCCGCCACAACTTGTCGTACGACGGCGGGCGGGTCGTCACGGTACCCGTCGACGGGCCCGTGCCCGAGGTACGGACCGTCGTCGCCCGGTTGGGGACCCAGCGGACCACGGCCCGAATGAAGGCCGTCATCCAGGCCTTGCGCGAGCAGATCAAGGAGGCCAATTCCACCCCTTTAATCATCTAATATTTTGATTACGTTGAGCTGATTTATGAATTGGACAGATGAACCTGTGATCGAGAACACTTGATGAGTGGCGAGGACGCCACCGAGATTGAACTTAGAGATCACAGGTAACCATGAGCAAGCAACTCATCCTCGACGTGGACACCGGCAACGACGATGCCATCGCTATCCTGATGGCCGCCCTTCATCCGGAACTTTCGTTGCTGGGGATCACGACTGTGGGCGGCAATCTTCCAGTGGCAGTCACCACCGACAACACTCTGCGGGTGCTGGAATGCATCGGAGCCGGGCATATCCCCGTCTTCCGGGGATTGGACCGCCCGTTTGCCCCGCGGCCATTCCCTCGGCCCGCCGGCGTCGCCAGCACCGGCGCACTGGCGCACCAGCTGCGCCTCGATCTTCCAGCTCCGGTCGGATCGGCCCGTCCCGAGCCGGCGGTCGAATGGCTCGTCCGGACACTGCGGGGGGCGACGTCTCCGGTGACCCTGGTCCCCGTGGCCCCGTTGACAAATATTGCGGCCGCCGTGACTATTGCGCCCGACATCGTTGAGCACGTCGACGAAGTCGTTCTAATGGGAGGGGCGTCCGGCCGTGGCAACGAAAGCAGCCAGGCCGAGTTCAATGTCCACGAAGACCCCGTAGCCGCGCATGTACTGTTGAACGCCGGATTCAAGAAGATCACCATGATCCCCCTGGATGCCACGCGCCAGGCACTCATCAGCCGCGAAGACTGTGCCGGGCTGCGCGCACTCGGAAGTGCCGGCGGAAACGCCGCAGCAACCATCATTGAAGGCTACATCGCCGCACGCCAGGACCAGCCATGGGCGCAGGACAAGGACGCGGCCCCTATTCATGACGCATTGTGCGTGGCCTACGCGCTGGATCCAAACGTCGTCGGGACCGCTGATACCGCAGTATCCATTGACACCGTGGGATTCCACACCTACGGGCGCACCATAGTGGACCCGCTCGGCCGGGACGGCGGGACCCCGAACGTTTCCTGGGCCCACTCGGCCGACGCCAAGCTCTTTAGCAAGCTTCTCTTCGGCGCACTCTCCGGCTAAGGACATTGTCCTTGGCCCCTCCTGTACTACCGCACCTACTCAGCTACGTCACATCCCATAGGAGTTCACCCATGAAGAGGTCGTTCAAGACCCTTATCGCCCTGGGCGCGGTTTCAGCCGTTGCCATGACCGGCTGCGCCTCAGGCGGCACCAAGTCAGAAGCTCTGCCCACCACCGCAGACTGCCCGAACGGGGCCGCCACGCTCAAGGTCCTCACCTCGGAATTCGGTTTCCCCAAGCCTGGGCAGATCGAAGAGTTCGCCAAAACCGACAAGTGCACCACGTTCGACGTCGAACGAGTGCCCTTCGCCCAGCTCGCCGAGAAGATCTCCGTGGCTGCTTCGTCCAAGAACCAGCCGGATATCATCGGATTCGACGGCCCCTGGACCCAGAACTTCGCCTCACAGGGCATCTTGGCCCCGCTCGACGACTACCTGCCTCAGGGCTGGAAAGACGACGCGATTCCGGCGACCGTCACCGAGCAGTCTTATAAGGGCAAGCTTTACGGGATGGGCATCCAGCAGGACAGCCTTGCCCTGTTCTACAACAAAACGATGACGGACGCTGCCGGGATCAAGGTTCCCACGACGCTTGACCAGGCGTGGACCTGGGAGCAGGCCCGCGACGCGATGGCCAAGTGCCAGCAGGGACCTGCCGGCAACCCCAGCGTGTGGGGCTGGGCAGCCGGGCGCTGGAGCCCTGGGTTCCCTTACCGGGACCAGCTGATCCTGCGTTCCGCCGGCGACCCGAAAGCGCCGAAGGATTCCACCGCCTACAAGACGTTCTACGGCCTGTCTGACGACGCCAAGTCTGCCAGCGGCTGGCTGAACACACCGGAGGCTATCGAGGGGGCGAAGTTCTTCCAGGGACTCTTCCAGGGCCCGAACGCGGTAGCGTCGCAGACCGCGATTCCCAATGCCTTGATCGACAAGCGCTCGTGCTTCGACATTGAGGTCGTCGGGATGATTGACACCCTCAACAAGGCAAAGCCGGACTTCGAGTGGGGCATTGCACCGATGCCATACATCAAGACCCCGGTCGTCCACACGGGTTCGATCACCATGGGTGTTCCGGCCAGGGCGAAGTTCAAGGAAGCCGCTTCCAAAGCCATTGTGGCGATGAGCACCGGTGACCAGCTTAAGCAGTATTCGGTCAAGACCTTTGCGCAGCCTGCACTGAAGTCGGTTGCCGCGAGTGTTCCGGCCCTGAACGAGTACCCCTACAAGCTGTTCACGGACGAGATCCAGAAGATTGGTGTCCCGCGTCCGCCGTCCCCCCAGTACGTCCAGTACGACCAGTACGTGCAGGAAGCGCTCAAGGACATCGTCGCAGGAGCGGACCCGAAGACCGCCCTGGACAAGGCCGCATCCCGCATCGATCCGGTACTCGGGAAATAGGCGGAGAACTGATGACCGCGACACTCTCCGAGCGTCAGGCGGCCAAAGGCCCGCGCCGGCACCCCACGGTGCCGGCGCGGGCCACCGCCGGCCAGCGTCGGTACCGGAGGCGTACCGCCTTGACGGCGAGTGGCTTCCTTGCCCCGTTCGTCCTCCTGACGCTCCTCTTTCAGTACATCCCGCTATTCGTTCTGGCACGCGACAGTGTCCACGAATACACGCTGTTCAACCCCGACGCTGCCGAATTTGTCGGCGCCAAGAACTTCGTCCGGATCTTTTCGGATCCGGACACCCTGCAGTCCTTTGGCGTGACGGCGGTCTTCATGGTCGCCTTCCTCGTCATCGTTGTTCCGCTCGGGTTGCTGCTGGCGGTGTACCTGAACGGCAAGCTCCCGGCCCGCGGAATCGTTCGCACCGTGGTATTCCTGCCCGTCGTGACCTCCTCGGTGGTCGTCGCCACCATGTGGACGTTCATGCTGGCTCAGACGGGCCTTGTCAACGGAGTGCTCGGCGGAACGGGGCTGGAACCCGTCGCTTTCCTGACAGACAAGAACACGGCACTGATTGCCATCGTCCTGATGTGTGTGTGGCAGCAGGTCGGCCTGGCAGCCGTCCTGTTCCTTGGCGGACTTCAAGCCATCCCGGCCGAGGTCCAGGAGGCCTCAGAGATTGACGGTGCGGGACCGCTGCAGCGCCTGTGGCACATCACGGTGCCCATGGTCTCCAGGACCACGGTCCTGGTGGTGGTCATGATGACAGTCTTCGCCCTCCAGGCCTTTGCCCCTGCGTTCATCATGACTACCGGCGGCCCTGAGGGAAGCACAAACTTCATCATGTACCACATCTATCGCACCGCATTCTTCCTCCAGGAACCAGGATTCGCGTCCGCGATTTCGATTGTCGTCCTCGTTTTCGCACTGCTTGTCAGCCTTGTGCAAATGAGGCTCCTAAAGACGAAATGGAATTATTGAAATGACAGGATCAAAGCGGAAGCTTGTGACTTCGGGTGCTGTTCTGGCAGTCGTCGTCGTCGTCTTCGCGCTGCCCTACCTATGGATCGTTTCGTCCGGATTCAAAGGCCAAACGGAGATCTTCAAAGACATGTCTCCGGTCACGTGGCGGACCTTTTTCCCAGTAGACGCAGTCCTCGACAACTTTGTTGAACTTTTTGTCAAGAAGCGTGTCGGGGTCGCCCTCGGGAACTCATTGGCGATCGCCGCCATCGAAGTTCTGGGGGCTCTGGTGGTCTGCTCTTTGGCAGCCTATGCCCTGACCAGGATGAGCTTCAGGGGACGCGGTCTGATCTTCGCACTGATTCTCGCCACATTCATGCTCCCCGTTGAGGCCATGGTCGTGCCCCTCTACCGCGTGGTTTCCGGCCTCGGGATAGAGGACACGCTATGGGCCGTAGCCCTTCCCGGCGTGGCAAGCGTCTTCGGACTCTTTCTCCTCAGGCAGTCCTTCGAGCAGATTCCCACAGAGCTTGACGAAGCAGCACGAATCGATGGCGCCGGGCACCTGAGGATTTTTTGGTCCGTGATCCTGCCCAATGTCCGCACATCGCTGGCGACCCTAATCCTGATCAAGTTTCTGTTCTCGTGGAACGCTTTCCTCTGGCCGCTCGTCGCCATCCAAACCCAGGAGAACCAGGTGATCCAGGTCGCCGTGGCCCACTCGGCCGCCCCGGACTATCTACCGAACTGGGGCCTCACCTTCGCCGGCGCCGCCGTCGCAACCATCCCTCTCCTGCTCCTCTTCCTGTTGCTGCAGCGATACTTTGTCCGCGGCCTGGCAACGACAGGCATGAAGTGATGGTCGACGTCCTTGTCGTGGGTTCCCTGAACGCCGACATCATGGTCCGCACACAAGACTTCCCTGCACCCGGGGAGACAGTCCGGGCAACCGGGCTGGAGGTCGGACCTGGCGGCAAAGGCGGTAACCAGGCCGCTGCCGCCCGCCGACACGGCGTGGCGGTACGGCTCGTAGGCGTCGTCGGTGATGACAGCCACGGCGCCATGCTTCTTGAAGCCGCGGTCAGAACCGGCATCGACGTCTCCGGAATCAGAACAGCGGACGGGAAACCAAGTGGCGTTGCCGTCATCACCATCAATGAGCGCGGCGAGAACACCATTGTTGTCGCTCCCGGCGCAAACGACAGCCTGGAGCCGGACACCGCCGTCGAGGCCGTCCGCGAGGCAGGCCGGGGCGGCGTCCTATGCCTGACCTTGGAGACATCGCCGGCGATCGCACTCGTCTCCAGTCGTGAAGCCCGTGCGAACGACCGCAGAGTGATCCTGAATCTGTCCCCCTATGAGCAGGTTCCGGATGATCTCCTTGAGCTCGTGGACGTCCTTGTCATGAACGAGCACGAGGCCGGGCACCTCTGCGGGGGCACCTTCTCCACCCAGACCCTCCTACATGAGCTAGTCCGCTGGGATGTAAGGCAGGCGATTGTCACCCTCGGCGCTCGAGGCTGTGTCGTTCTGGATAACGAGGGCCGCGAGCCCATCCGTGAAATCCGTGCAGGCAAAGTGGCGAGGGTAGTGGACACGACAGGTGCCGGGGATGCCTTTCTCGGATCACTGGCAGCCAGGCTTGCCCTCGGATCTGGCATCATCGAGGCTGCCCAAGAAGCCGTGCACGCCGCAAGCCTCACGGTTGGAACCGCAGGGGCCCAGAGCGTCAGGGACGCCACTGAGACGATGGCTCGAACTCCCTAAAACCCATTATCCGGAACCGGGTTCCCCTGTAGCGGATCAGCTCGGTCCTGTACACACAGGATATCCATGCTCGCTGTCACATAATTGCGCAAACGCCTATGCACAATTAGGTGACAGCCAATTCTTCGCTGCAAGTGCCATTAGGTTCGCCAGAAGCATTCGTCTCATTGCTCAAATTGCGAAGAACCGCCGGGCTTGATCAGATGAGTGCAGCGGGCCAGCCAAGATGGCAGACTCTTCGCACAAGGCTTCTCCCTCGTCTCCATTGATAACCCAGGCGGGGCAAAAGCCGCTGATTATCGAGTTCGGTCTAGTGCTGCTCATAGACTGTGTAACCGCACGGAACGTCAGCGGCGGTTTCGACGAGGTAGTCGCCGGGGCCGACTCGGGTCACCTTGATGCCTTGGTTGAGTACAAGCGCATCCGGAACGACGCCTTCGACGGCTGAATTGAGTAGATTCTCAAGCGTGGCCACGTCGGTGGCCGATATGTGCCGGATGATTTGAGTTGCGTAGGTCATGCTTTTTTCTCAATTTCTTGTTGTGTGAGCGAGGTTTGGAGGAGCCCGAAGGTCAGCACCGACCACGGCAGGGGACATAGCGGGCTGCTGGTCCATTCCGTCCAGCCGGAGTCGGGAACGGCGGGCGTTGCGGTTGTTGGTGGTATTGGCGGGACCTGCGCTGGCACGTCTTTGCGCAGTTGGCGTTCATAGCCGGGGTTCGCGCGTTTACCCGCCGACCAGCATTCCGAGTGCCCCGAGTCCGACACGGCGGTGCTGGTCAAGAGTGTGGCCGTGACGTCTGCTCGCAGACGGGAAGTCCTGATGCCCGTGGCTTGGTGATGGTAGCGCCGTCGCTGGCTGATGTAGATTGCCAGTGCCGTGGCTCCTGCGACGGCAACGAGGATGGCCACCGGCCAGCCGTGACGGGGTAACCACCGCAGGAAGATTGCACTGACGACGAACAGTGACATCATCGTGCGGGCCCAGGCCATGACAGTTCGCTCCGGTTGGAGTCCGGGGTCATCGTGCGGGCGGCATTCCATAGCGGTGTGCCTCAACTTGATGCCACCAGCATGAGGATGACCGCAACTGCCAGCGCCCCCCCGATGCCGAGGAACGGGATGATCAGCGGCAGCGGCAGCGGCTTTCCGAGGCGCATGCTGGCTTCGACCCGGAGCCAGCGGAATGCTGCGCCCAGACTGACGAGCATGCTGGTTTCCGTCCACGCCCGGTCCCGGGGGTGTCAAGTTTTCTGTGTAAGGGACCGGTCGGTTATCCGGTCTGCCGGGTGGTCAGATCGGAAGCCGGTTGGGGAATTGAACGGCGAAAGCGTTCAGTGCCTGGTGCCAGCCTTGGGTGCCGGTTCCGAGCTCGCCGCCGCGGGTGGTCTCGATGTTTCTGATCCCGAGGTAGACCAGCTTGATCGCGGCCTCGTCGGAGGGAAATGAGCCCCTGGTTTTGGTGATCTTCCGCAGTTGGTAGTTGATCGATTCGATCTGGTTCGTGGTGTAGATGACTTTGCGGATCTCGGGGGTGAAAGCCAGGAACGGGGTGAAGTCTTCCCAAGCGTTCCGCCAGGCCAGCACCGCCCCGGGAGCTGTGCTCTGCCAGGTCTCCGCGAAGGCCTCCATGGCCAGCTCGGCCGCCTGCACGGTCGGTGCGGTGTAGATCGGGCGCATGTCCCGGGCCATGGCTTTGCGTGCACCGTAGGAGGCGTATTTCATGGCCGAGCGCAGCAGGTGCACGACGCAGGTCTGCACGACGGTTTGGGGGTAGATGCTGTTCACCGCTGCCGGCAGCCCGGTGAGCCCGTCGCAGCACAGGATCAGGATGTCGGCGGCTCCGCGGTTACGGATCTCGGTGAGCACGTTGGCCCAGAACTTCGCCCCTTCGCTGGTGCCCAGCCACAGGCCCAGGACCTGCTTGCGGCCCTCTACGTCCACGCCCACGGCCACGTGGCAGGCCTTGTTCACCACCACGCCGCCGTCCCTGATTTTCAGCCAGATCGCGTCGATGTAGACGATCGGATACACGGACTCCAGCGGCCGGTTCTGCCACTGGGCGAGCTCATCGGCAATCACGTCGGTCACCCTCGAAATTGTCGCCGCGGAGACCTTGGTCCCGTAGATTTCATCGAGGTGGGAGCCGATATCCCGGGTGCTCATTCCGCGGGCGTAAAGGGACAGGATCATGTCTTCGACCTTGCCCAGCCGGCGGGCCCGCTTGGGCACGATGACCGGTTCGAAGGAGCTGTTCCGGTCCCGTGGCACGGTGACCTGCACCGGCCCCTGGAGGGTCTGAACGCTCTTGGTGGTCTTGCCGTTGCGGGAATTGCCCGTGCCCTGCCCTGCGGGGTCCCCGGACTCGTAGCCGAGGTGGTCGCTCATCTCCGTTTCCAAGGCCCGTTCCAGGACCGCGCGGGTCATCCGGGAGAGGAGCTCTTCAACACCGTTGCGGCCCTCTCCGAGGTCCTCCGCTGCCGTGACGAGGGCGTCGATCTGGTCGGCGCTCAAGACGCCTTCAAGGGGGTTGGTGGTCATACTGATTTCGGCCAAGAGGGCCCGTCCTTTCAGGGGTGAAACCGCAGGTCAAACCCTAGTTAGAGACCGGACCCTTACACACTCAATGAAACACCCTC